>LJUF01000108.1 GCA_001303665.1 Phycisphaerae bacterium SM23_33
TGCGCGTCGAACCTCACCGGCCGACAGAGGCCGGCGAGTCGATCATCTTTATCAACCAGATCAAGCAAGGCGCGGTTCCCGCCGAGTACGTCCCGGCCGTCCAGGACGGCGTTCTGGACGCCGCCACCAGCGGCCCGCTGGCTGGATATCCGGTGGTCAACGTCGCCGTGACCCTGCTGGGCGGCAAGCACCACCCGGTGGATTCCTCGGAGATCGCCTTCGCCCGGGCCGGGGCCATGGCCTTCGCCACCGCCGTCCAAAACGCCTCGCCGGTGTTCCTGGAGCCGATCATGCGGCTGGAGGTGGTTCTCCCCGAGCTGTACCTGGGCGCGGTCAGCGGTGATCTCAACGCCCGCCGGGCGGACATCACCGACATGGAGCATCGCGGCAAGTATCGCAAGCTATTGGCCAGGGTGCCACTGGCGACGATGTTCGGATACGCCACCGCCCTGCGCAGCCTCACGCAGGGGCGGGGCTGGTATAGCATGGAGCCCTTGACGTACGACGTGGCGCCCAGGGAAGTTGCGGCGAGGCTGGTTTGATGCCCTCGCAAGCGGCATGCCGGTCTGGCCAAAAAAATGGAAAAATGAGAGTTAGATGATTGACAATGCGATTTGATTGGATATCCTTGAAAGACTTTGCAGACTCCCGGTGTGAGCGCCTTTAAGTCGCGCTCGGCGGAGTGTTTGGGCATGGTTCAGGACAGGATACGGATTCGGATGGAAGCCTACGACCACCGGGCGCTGGACAGCTCCGCCCGGGAGATCGTCGAGCACGCCCAGCGCACGGGCGCCCGGGTATGCGGCCCCATACCGCTGCCCACGCGGATCGAACGCTACACCGTGCTGCGCTCGCCGCACGTGGACAAGAAATCGCGCGACCAGTTCGAGATGCGAACGCACAAGCGGATCATCGACATCTACGAACCCACGGTTCGCACCATCGAAGCGCTCAACCGCCTGGTGGTGCCGGCAGGCGTGTTTGTGAAGATCAAGGCCTAGCGGACGCCGGCGGCGCCGGCCGCGTGGCCCGGTGCGAGGCCCGCGGCGCTAGCCAGGAAAGTGCAAGCGATGTATCCCGCGCTGATCGGGAAAAAGGTTGGCATGACCCAGGTCTTCGACGAAGGCGGCGCCCTGCACCCGGTGACCGTCGTCCAGGCCGGGCCCTGCGTGGTCTTGCAGGTCAAGAATGCCCGGATCGACGGCTATGAGGCCGTTCAGATCGGCTACGAGGACATGAGAGACCAGCGGGCGACCCGCCCGGCGATTGGGCATGCCGCCGCGGCCCGGACCCGGCCCAAGAAGGTCATCCGGGAGGTGCGGCTGGCCGAGCCGCTCCAGCAGGTCCAGGTCGGCCAGACCTGGACCGTCGAGCTGTTCAAGGACGTCCATTTCGTCGACGTCACCGGCGACACCAAGGGCAAGGGCTTCGCCGGCGTGATGAAGCGGCACGGCTTCGGCGGGCAGCCGGCCTCCCATGGCACGGAACGCAAGCACCGCAGCCCGGGTTCGATCGCCAGCCACGGCACGGACCGGGGCCACGGCGGAAACATCAAAAAAGGCAAGCGCATGCCCGGGCACATGGGCGCGGTGCGCCGCACCAGCCGAAACCACCGGCTCGTCGGCGTGGACGCTGAAAACGGGCTGCTGCTGATCAAGGGCTCGCTGCCGGGCCCTAACGGCGGCGTGCTGTTCATAAGAAGGTCGCGAACGGCCAAGGCCGAGCGGGCCTGAGGCCAGCGAGGAATACGTGGTGCTGAAAGTGCCCGTGTACAATACGGAAGGCCGGAAGGTCGAGACGCTGGAGATTGACGAAGGGCGTTTCGGCACGAAGGTCAATACCGCGCTGCTGAAGCAGGCGATCGTGGCCTACCACGCGAACAAGCGTCGCGGCACGGCCGCCACGCGGGGTCGCAGCCAGAAGGAGGGGTCGACGCGGAAGCTGTACAGGCAGAAGGGCACCGGCTACGCCCGCCGCGGGCCCATTCGCACCAACATCATGCGGGGCGGCGGCGCGGCCTTTGCCAAAACCCCGCGCAGCTTCCGCCAGGACCTGCCCCGGAAGATGCGGCAGAAGGCGCTGGACTCGGCCATCCTGGCCAAGATCCTCGGCCGGAACCTGGTGGTGGTGGAAGGCCTGGAGCTCACCGAGCCCAAGACAAAGTTCGTCGCCCACGCGCTGGCGAAGCTGGACATCAACCGCTCCTGCTTGGTGACCCTGGCCCACCAGGACGACCGGGCGCTGTTCAAGAGCGCCCGCAACATCCCGGACGTCACCGTCCGGGCGGCGGCGGAGTTGAACGCGTACGACGTGGCCACCCGGCAGAAGATGCTGGTCACGCGCAAAGCCATGGACGTGCTGCTGAGAAAGCCTGCGTAGCCATGGAAAACGACATTTACAACGTGATTATCCGGCCGCTGGTGACGGAGAAGGGCACGTTTCAGTCGCAGGCCCGGAACGCCTATGCGTTTCAGGTCAACCCGGACGCCAACAAGGCGCAGATCAAGCAGGCCATCGAGAAGATTTACAGCGTGAAGGTCATGCAGGTGCGGACGGCCAACCGCCACGGCAAGCCGCGGCGGATCGGCTACAAGACCGGCAAGACCAGCCGCTGGAAAAAGGCCGTGGTGGTGCTGCACCAGGACTACCACATCGACGTGTTCTAGCAGGCAACGAGCATGGCGATACGAGTGTACAAACCGACCTCGGCGGGCAGGCGGAAGGCCAGCGTGAATCTCCGCGAGGAGCTCACCGGCCGGCCGCCGGAAAAGTCCCTGCTGAGGACCGTGCGCAAGCGGGGCGGGCGCAATAGCCAGGGCGTCACCACGGTGCGGTTCCGCGGCGGCGGGCACAAGCGCAGGTACCGCCTCATCGATTTCAAGCGCGACAAGGACGGCATCGAGGGAACGGTCGCGACGATCGAGTACGACCCCAACCGCAGCTGCCACATCGCGCTGGTGATATATGCCGACGGCGAGAAGCGTTACATCCTTGCTCCCGTCGGCCTTCAGGTGGGTCAGAAGGTCTACTCCGGCGAGGACGCCGGGCCCAGGCTGGGCAATTCCCTGCCGCTGGCCAGGATCCCCACGGGTCTGGAGGTGCACAACATTGAGATGGAGCTGGGCGCGGGCGGCCGGCTGGTTCGGTCGGCCGGGGGCGTGGCTCGACTGATGGCCAAGGAGGGACGGCACGCGACCATCGTCCTGCCCAGCGGCGAGTCCCGCCTCGTGGACGTCCGCTGCCGCGCCACCGTCGGGCAGCTGGGCAATCTCGACCACGCCAATGTGCGAATCGGCAAGGCCGGACGCAAACGCCACATGGGCCGGCGCCCGCACGTTCGCTGCACGGCCCAGAACCCCGTCTCCCACCCCATGGGCGGCGGCGAGGGCCGAAGGCACGGCGGCCGCCATCCCTGCAGCCCCACCGGCAGGCTGGCCAAGGGCGGCAGGACCCGAAAGAGACGCAAAGCGTCGAGCAAGTTGATCCTCCGCCGCCGTCGCGTCGTTCGGTATGGAGAGGTGTCACTTTAGGCTGAACAGGTGAAGCCATGGGCAGGAGCCTGAAAAAAGGGCCGTTCGTGGACGAAAAGCTGTTCCGCAGGGTGCAGCGGCAGAAGGAGACCGGCGACCGCGAGCCCGTAAAGACCTGGGCCCGCCGGTGCACGATCGTGCCCGAGTTCGTGGGCCATTCCTTCCTGGTGCACAACGGAAAGACCTTCCAGCGCGTGCTCGTGACGGAGGACATGGTCGGGCACAAGCTGGGCGAGTTCAGCCCCACGCGCATGTTCCGCGGGCACACCGTATTCAAGCGGACGGAGTGACCCGCGGAGACGAGAGACACAGATGGCCTGGACGGCAACACACAGGTTCGCGCGGATCAGCCCCACGAAGGTTCGCCCGGTGGCGAACATGATCCGCGGGCGCAACGTAGACGAGGCCCTGAACATGCTGAAGTTCACGCCGAACCGGGCCGCCTATCTGGTCCGCAAGGCGCTGAGCAGCGCCCTGGCAAACGCCGACGAGGCGGAGGCTGACGTGGAATTGCTGTACGTCGAAAGGGCCTTTGTGGATCAGGCCGCCAGCATCAAGCGGCTGCGGGAAAAGGACCGCGGACGGGCCCACCCGATCCTCAAGCGAAACAGCCACATCACCATCGTGGTAGAGGAGCGCAGAAAGGCGCAGCGATAGCATGGGTCAGAAGGTATCGCCAATCGGATTTCGCACGGGCATCCGGCTTGACTGGAAAAGCCGCTGGTTCGCCCCCAAGAGCAATTTCGGGGAATTCCTGGTCGAGGACTTCAGGATCCGGAAGTTCATCGACGACAGCCTGAACCGCCAGCCGCCATACGCCGCCATCAGCAGCGTGGAGGTCGAGCGGACGCGAGAAGAGGTCAAGGTGATGGTCAAGACCGCCCGGCCGGGGCTGGTGATCGGGCCGCGCGGGGCCGAGGTCGAGAAGCTCAAAGAGGCCCTGGAAAGCCTCACGAACCGCCGTGTCAACGTGAACGTGGTGGAGATCGGCAGACCCGACCTGGACGCTCAACTGACGGCGGAGGCCATCGCCGAGCAGTTGAAGCGCCGGGCCAGCTTTCGGCGGACGATCAAGCAGCGGGCCGAAGCGATCATGCAGGCCGGGGCCAAGGGCGTGAAGATCCAGGTGTCCGGCCGGCTGGGCGGGGCGGAAATGAGCCGCACGGTGAAGCAGATCATGGGCTCGATTCCGCTGCAGACGCTGGACGCCGATGTGGACTACGGTTTTGCCCCCAGCTTTACCACGTACGGGGCCTTGGGCGTGAAGGTATGGATCCACCGGGGCCGGTACGGCGAGGCGCCCGCGCCGGCGGAGGCCCGGGCGGCGTCTTCGGCCCGGCCTCCGCGGGCGCGCAGGGCACCTGGCAGAGGCGCTCGCCCCGGGCGCAGAGTCGGCCGCGGGCCGCGGCGGGAGGCTCCGACCGTGTCGGCGGAAGCAAAGCCCAGGCCCGAACAGGCGCCTCCGGCGGCGGCGAGGCCCAGACCTGAAGAGGCCCCGCCGGCAGAGCCCCAACGGCCCGAGCCGCCGGGCGAAGCCAAAGAGTCATAACGCCGGGAAAGGACAGGCAGCCCCATGGCGTTGATGCCAAAACGAGTGCTGCACCGCAAGGCCCAGCGCGGCCGCGTTCGCGGCACCGCCTCGCGCGGGAACACGGTGGCCTTCGGTGATTTCGGCTTGCAGAGTCTGGAGCTGGGGTGGGTCACCGGCCAGCAGATTGAGGCCGGACGCGTCTCCGCGACTCACTTCCTGCACCGCGAAGGCCGGGTCTACATCCGCATCTTCCCGGACAAGCCCGTTTCCGCCAAGCCCCTGGAAACGCGAATGGGCAAAGGCAAGGGCGAGCCCGAAATCTGGATCGCCTGCGTCAAACCGGGCACGATGATGTTCGAGGTGGGCGGGATTGAGGAGGACACGGCCAAGGCCGCCCTCCGCCTGGTGGCGCACAAGATGCCGGTGCGGTGCCGGCTGGTGGCCCGGCGCGGGCACGGCAGATAACCCGTCCTGTGGCGTCATGAAAACAGCAGACGTGAGACAATTTTCGGACGAGGAGCTCCAGTCGGAGCTGGAGCGTTTGCGCCGGCATCTGTTCGACCTGCGCTCCCAATCGGTGACGGAGAAGCTGGAAGATTCGTCCATGCTGAAGAAGACGCGCCGTGACATTGCCCGGCTTTTGACCGTGCAGCGTGAGCGGGAACTGGCGGCTTCGCGGCCGCAGGGCCGGTAGACAGGGCGTGAATTGGGTCTGGATATGGCAGAAGGCAAACCGACAAAAGCCGCCCCGGCGCCGAAGGGCGTAAAGCTGGGGGTGGTCGACTCGCTGTCCGGGAGCAAGACGGTGCGGGTCGTCGTGAGCGACCGGGCCAGGCACCGGTTGTATGGCAAGTACCTCCGGCGGCGGTCGAGGCTGCTGGTGCACGACCCGAAGCAGGAAGCGCAGCTTGGGGACACGGTGGCGGTGGTTCAGTGCCGGCCGGTCAGCAAGCATAAGTCCTGGCGCCTGCTTCGAGTGGTGAGGCGGACCCCGACCGCCTAGTGCGGGTGCGGGCGAGGTGCTCGAGAGTGATTCAGCAGCAGACCAGACTGGACATTGCCGACAACACCGGCGCCAGGGAGGCGATGTGCATCAAGGTGCTGGGCGGCTCGACGGCCCGCGGCAAGTTCACGCGGCGGACGGCCACGGTCGGCGACGTCATCGTCTGCACGGTCAAGAAGGCCATTCCCGGCGGCCAGGTCAAGCAGGGCGAGATTGTCCGCTGCGTGGTGGTGCGGACGGCTTTTCCCGTCCGGCGCATGGACGGCAGCTACGTCCGCTTTGACCGCAGCGCCGCCGTGATCATCGACAATGAAGGCAACCCGCGCGGCACGCGCATCTTCGGCGCGGTGGCGCGCGAGCTGCGGGAAAAGAACTTCATGAAGATCATATCGCTGGCCGCTGAGGTGGTGTAGCGGTGGCACGGCACGTGAGAAAAGGCGACGTGGTGCGGGTGATCGCCGGAGACGACAAGGGCAAGACCGGCGAGGTGCTGCGGGTGGACGCCCGCGCCGGAAAGGTCCTGGTCCAGGGCGTCAACCGCGTGTATCGGCACCTGCGGCCGTCCAGGCGGCACCCGCAGGGCGGCAGGATCCAGAAGGAAATGCCGATCGACATCTCCAACGTGCTGCCGATGGACCCCAAGACCGAGCGGCCCACAAGGGTGGGCTTCCGGGTCAATGCGGACGGCAGCAGGGAGCGGATTGCCAAGAAGTCCGGGCAGTCGCTGGGCGTGGTGAAGAAGGCCCCTGAGTAGGAGAGGGCGCGGCTATGGTGGCCCGTCTGGTGGAGAGATATCGAAACGAAGTCGCACCCACGTTGGCGCGGGAGTTCGATCTGAAGAACCGGCTGGGCGTGCCCCGTCTGGAGAAGATCGTGGTGTCCATGGGGCTGGGCAAGGTGATGAACGAGGAAGGCCGGTTGGAAGCCGCGGCCGCGGAGCTGGCGCGGATTACCGGCCAGCAGCCCGTGGTCACGCGCGCCCGGAAAAGCATCTCCAACTTCAAGCTGCGAACGGGCATGAAGGTCGGGCTGATGGTGACCCTGCGAGGCCAGAGGATGTACGAGTTTCTCGACCGGCTGATCGCCCTGGCCATTCCCCGCGTGAAGGACTTCCGCGGGCTGCCGCCCAGCGGCTTTGACGGGCGCGGGAATTACAACATGGGGCTGAGCGAGCAGACCGTCTTTCCCGAAATAGACCCCGGCAAGGTGCAGTTTACCCAGGGAATGAACGTGGCGATCGTGACCACGGCCAGGACGGACGAGCAGGCCCGCAGGCTGCTGGCGCTGCTGGGCATGCCCTTCCGGTCGTGAGGGCATGAGGAGCCGATGGCAACCAAGGCGCAGATAGCCAAGAGCCGCAAGAGTCCCAGGTTTTCGACGCGCGGCCGGAATCGGTGTGAGATGTGCGGTCGGCCGCGGTCGGTGTACCGGAAGTTCAGGATCTGCCGCATCTGCCTGAGGAACCTGGCCAACGAGGGCAAGATCCCCGGCATGCGCAAGGCGAGTTGGTGAGGCGAAGGACCCATGGGCCTGTCAGACCCCATTGCCGACATGTTGACGCGAATTCGCAACGCCGCCCGCAACCGGCGCGAGAGTGTGAACGTCCGCGCCAGCGGCGTTTGCGAAGGCATCGCCAAGGTCCTCCAGCAGGAAGGCTACATCCAGGACTGCAAGCGGCTGGAAGACGGCAAGCAGGGGCTGTTGCGGATCTACCTGCGATACAGCCCCAGCGGCGAGCAGGTGATCATGGAGTTGAAGCGTGTTTCCAGGCCTGGGCGGCGCGTCTACAGCGGGGTGGAGGACCTGCCGCGCCCGCTGGACGGGCTGGGCGTGGCGATTGTCTCCACCAGCCGCGGCGTGCTCTCCGATCGCCAGTGCCGCCGCCAGCGCCTGGGCGGGGAGGTCCTCTGCACCGTGTGCTAGGAAACGACCATGTCGCGGATAGGACAAAAACCGATTCCCGTGCCGGAGAAAGTCAAGGTGGCCATCCAGGGGCGGGCCGTGACGGTGGAAGGCCCCAAGGGCAGCCTGTCGTGGACGCCCCGCCCGGAGGTGAGCGTCGCGTACGACCCGGCCGCCCACGTCATTACCGTTTCCCGGAAGAACGACGAGCGCCTGCCGCGGCAGCTTCACGGCACCACCCGCACGTTGATCGCCAACATGATCGAGGGGTGCCTCAACGGCTACAGAAGGGAGCTGGAAGTCCATGGGGTCGGCTACGGCGTGCAGGTGCGCGGCAGCCAGCTGCTGCTGAACGTGGGATTCGCCAACCCCCGGACTTTTGAGATTCCGGCGGGCGTGCAGGTGGAGGTCCAAGCCGCCCAGGCCCGCGGCGGCGGCGAGCCGGCCAGGTTCAGCGTCGCCGGCCCCGACAAGCACGCGGTGGGCGAGTTCGCCGCCCGGGTGCGGAAGGCCCGGCCACCGGAGCCGTATAAGGGCAAAGGCGTCCGCTACGCCGGCGAGTACGTGCGGAGGAAGGTGGGCAAGGCCTTCGCCGGCACCGGCACCGTGTAGCGGGGCGGCAGGGGCGTTGGGCCCCGGCCCGGGCGTGTGCGTCGGCGAAGAGCCCGACTGTGCGGGATGGCGAGTGAATCATGAAGAGGTTGATGGAAGACATGGCCCGGCGGGAGGTTCGCAAGCGGCGGGTTCGCCGCCGCCTGTTCGGCACGGCGGACCGTCCGCGGCTGACGGTGTTCCGGAGCAACAAGAACATTTACGCGCAGATTATCGACGACACGGCCGGTCGGACGATCGTGGCCGCCTCGAGCATGGACAAGGCTGTCCGCGGAGAGCTGACCTACGGCGGCAACAAGGCGGCGGCGGCCGTCGTAGGAAAGAAACTGGCTGAAATCGCGATTCGGGCCGGCATCAGGAAGGTAGTGTTCGACCGCAACGGGTATGCCTATCACGGGCGGGTCAAGCAGCTGGCCGCCGCCGCCCGCGAGGGTGGATTGGAGTTCTGACCCAGCGGCGGGTCTGGCCCGCCCGGCGCGGCACGGGAGCGACAACCTTGACGCAAGCGCAGTCCAAGAGCGGCCCGGCGGATGAATTTGAGGAAAAGACCCTGGATGAGCACGTGGTCAAGATCTACCGCTGCGCCAAGGTGGTCAAGGGCGGGCGGCGGTTTCGGTTCGCCGCCCTGGTGATTGTGGGCGACCGCAGCGGGCAGGTGGGGGTGGGCTACGGAAAGGCCAACGAGGTGCCCGCCGCCGTCGACAAGGGCATCAAGAACGCCAAGAAGAACATGTTTACGGTACCGCTGAAGGGCAACACGATTCCTCACCGCGTGGTGGCCAGGTTCGGAGCCTCGAAGGTCGTGATGATCCCTGCCGGCGAGGGCACGGGCGTCATTGCCGGCGTGCATTTCCGCCCGCTGCTGGAGCTGGCGGGCGTGCGCGATGTGCTGACCAAGTCGCTGGGCTCGCACAACCCCAAGAACTTGCTGCAGGCCGGGGTGGCCGGCCTGAAGCAGCTGCGGGCCGGGGAAGACGTTGCGCAGTTGCGTGGAGTGGAATTGGAATGAAGCTGGATGAGATTCTCTCGGCTGCCGGAAGGTGCAGGCGGCGCAAGCGCGTCGGCCGGGGCCGCGGCTCCAACAGGGGCAAGACCTCCGGCCGGGGGCACAAGGGCCAAGCGCGGTTTCAACAACGCGAACTTCCGGACCGTCTTTCAGGTCGTCAACGCGGGCCAGTTGCAGGCCTTCGATGACGGCGACCGCGTGGACCTGCATGCCCTGGCGGCCAGGGGCCTGGTCCGGCCGCGCGGCGGTCCGGTGAAGATCCTGGCCGGCGGCCGACTGACAAGGAAGCTGACGGTGACGGCACATGCCTTCTCGGCGACGGCGGAAAAGAAGATCCTCGCCGCCGGCGGCCGCGTGCAGCGCCTGTAGAGGCGGACTGAAACTCACTGCCATGGTGTTCAGAGCAATCAGACTGGTCTTGGGCCTGGGGCTGGTGGTGGCGGCAATTGTCGTGACCGCCCAGGCCATCGGCATGCTGCTGCGCGGGCCGGGCGGCCTGCAAGGCTGGCTGGGCCCGGCGGGGATGATCGTGGCCGCCATGGGGGCCCTGTGGGCCTACTACTATGCCTTCTTCCGCGCAAAGAACGGGTTCCAGGCATTTCGAGCCATGCTGGCGGCGATCATGGGTGTGGTGGGCCTGTACCTGATTGGCAGCGGCGTGGTTGACCTGTACGCCGCGAGGAAGCTGGCGTCCTCTCAAACCGCGGATTTGACCGTCCCGGTGGCCAAGTTCGTGGTGGCCGCCGCCATCCTGGCGGCGTTCTATTTCGCCACCGTGGCCGCCACCAGCGTCCGGCGCGTGCTGGAGAACATCTTTTCCATTCCCGAGCTGCTGAAGAAACTGGCCTTCACCCTGGCCCTGCTGTGCATTTACCGCATCGGTTTTCACATCCCGCTGCCCGGGCTGAACCAGAACGTCATCCGCACCTACATGAGCGAGCAGGAGAAGGGCCCCTTCGGGCAGGCCCTGGAGTACGTGGCCCTGTTCACCGGCGGCAACCTCCGCCAGTCCACCCTGTTCGGGCTGGGCATCATGCCCTACATCTCGGCCGCCATCATCTTTCAACTGCTGGTCACGGTCGTGCCGGCGCTGGAGCGGCTGCAGAAGGAAGGCCAGGCCGGGTACCGCAAAATACAGGAATACACCCGCTACGCCACCGTGGGCTTGTGCATCGTCCAGGCCACCGTTTGGATGAGATTCATGAACGGCCAGGAGCTGCTGTACCGCAGCTACCTGGGCTCGCCCTGGATCTTCATGATGGGGGTGTTCGGCCTGACGGCCGGGACCATCTTCCTGATGTGGCTGGGCGAGCAGATCGACGAGTACGGCATCGGGAACGGCATCAGCCTGATTATCATGGCCGGCATCGTGGCCCGGCTGCCGGTGGCCATCCAGGACCTGATTCAGAGGGCTTCGTTGAGGGTCAGCAGCGCCGACAGCAGCGAGATCGGGCTGGTCCGGATCGTCTTCCTGATTGCGGCCTTCATCTTCGTCGTGGCCGGTTCCATCCTCATCTGCCAGGCCCAGCGCCGCATCCCCATCCAGCAGGCCAAGCACACCCGCGGCCGGCGGGTGTACGGCGGGCAGCGGCAGTACCTGCCCCTGCGGGTGAACCACGGCGGCGTGATGCCCATCATCTTCGCCTCCTCGCTGCTGATTTTCCCCGCTTCGATCGCCAAGTGGCTGGCGGATAGATTCCGCGGCGGCGGCTTCCGCCTGCTGGCCAAGGCCTTCGGCTACGAGGACCTGGCGTACAACCTGCTGTACGTGGGCTTGATCTTCTTCTTCGCGTATTTCTGGACGACGGTGCAGTTCCGCCCCAAGGACATGTCCGAGCAGCTTCGAGACTACGGCAGCTTCATACCGGGGCTGCGCCCGGGCAAGCGGACGGCCGATTATCTCGAGCGGGTGATGGAGCGGATCACCTACTGCGGGGCGGCCTTCCTGGCCGTCATTGCCGTCATCCCCCAGGCGGTGGCGGCGGCGATGGAAATCCCCTTCAGAATCGCCGCCTTCCTGGGCGGGACCGGGCTGCTGATCATGGTGGCCGTCGCCCTGGACCTGGTCCAGCGGATTGAGGCCAACCTCATCATGCGGAACTATGGCGGATTCCTCGGCGACGGCGGCCGCATCAAGGGGTCACGCGAATGAGGTTGGTGCTGATGGGGCCCCCCGGTGCGGGCAAGGGAACCCAGGCCAAGCGTCTGGCCCGTCGATTTGGCATGCGGCATCTGTCCTCGGGTGACATCCTGAGGGCGGCTGGAAACAGCGGCTCGGCGCTGGGCCGCTCATTGAAAAGTTATATGGACGCCGGCGAACTCGTGCCCGACGAGATCGTCGTGGAGATCATGGCCAAGGCGATTTCCGACGCCCCCGCCGCCCAGGGGCTGCTGCTGGACGGATTCCCGCGGACCGTGCCCCAGGCCGAGGCGCTGGACCGCCAGTTGGCCCAACTGGGCCGCCCCGTCGAGGCCGTGCTGGTGATCGAGGTGCCGGACGAGCTGCTGGTGGAGCGGATCAGCGGGCGGCGGAGCTGTCCGGCCTGCGGGAAGGTCTTCCACGTCGGGTCGCTGCCGCCGCCGCCCGACGGCCGCTGCGACGCCTGCGGCGCGGAACTGGTCCAGCGCTCCGACGACACCGAGCCGGTGGTTCGGGAGCGGCTGGCGGCCTACCTCAGGCAGACGGCGCCGGTCATTGATTACTACGCCAACAGCGGGCGCTTGGTCATCCGGACCGACGGCAGCGCCCCGCCGGACGAGGTGACCGAACGCGTCGCCGCCGCACTGGAAAAACTTGCTTCCAAGGCCTGAAGGAAACGCCGTGGCCATCAAGTTGAAGTCCAAACGCGAGATCGAACTGATCCGGCGGGCCGGCGCCGTGGTCCGGCAGGTGCTTGAGCGGCTGGGCGCGATGGCGGCCCCGGGCGTCACCACCGCCATGCTGGACGCCCAGGCCGAGCGGCTGACCCGCGAGCTCGGTGCCCAGGCCCTTTTCAAGGGCGTTCCCGGCCGAGGCGGGCCGTTCCCGGGAACCAGCTGCATTTCGATCAACGAGCAGTTGGTTCACGGCATCCCGTCGGAGCGGGCGTTCCGGGCCGGCGATATCGTCAGCATCGACTACGGCTGCCGCCTGGACGGCTACTGTGCCGACGCGGCCGTGACGTGCATGGTGGGTAAGGTGCCGCAAGAGGTCCGCCGGCTGGTGGCGGTGACCCGGCGCATGCTGGACATGGCCGTTGAGCTGAGCCGCCCCGGCCCGCTGTGGAGCGAGCTGGCCGGCCGGATGCAGCAATACGTCGAGGGCGAAGGCTTCTCGGTGGTGCGGGAATTCGTCGGGCACGGCATCGGAAAGGAAATGTGGGAAGACCCCAAGGTGCCGAACTTCGTCAGCCCGGACGCCTCGGGCCGCGACTTCCGCCTGGAAGAGGGCCTGGTCATCGCCGTCGAGCCGATGGTGACGATGGGCTCCCGGGAGGTGGTGGTCGAAGCGGACGGCTGGACGGTCGTCACCCGGGACGGCAAGCCGTCGGCCCACTTTGAGCACACGCTGGCGATCACCGCCGACGGGGCGGAGGTGCTGACGGCCTGAGTGCGGGACGGCGAGCGAGTGGAATTATGAGAGTCAAGAGTTCGGTAAGGCGGCGTTGCGAGAACTGCCGCATCGTGCGGCGCAAAGGGGTGGTGCGGGTGATCTGCACCGACCCCAAGCACAAGCAGCGGCAGGGCTGACCGCCCCGCCGGGAAAGGGAGCCAACCATGCCACGGGTTGTGGGTGTTGACATTCCCAACGACAAGCCGGCCTTCGTTTCGCTGCGGTACATCTACGGCATTGGCCCCAAGCTGGCGCTGGACGTCTGCCAGAAGTCCCAGGTCAGTCCGCACGCCCGCGCCGGCGATCTGACCGAGGAGGAGCTCAGCCGGATCACCGCCGTGCTGGAGCGAGACTGCGTCATCGAGGGCCAGCTCCGCCGGCAGGTTCAGCAGAACATTGCCCGGCTGCGGGACATCGGGTGCTATCGCGGGGTTCGGCACCGGCGCGGGCTGCCGGTCCGCGGGCAGAGGACCAAGACCAACGCCCGCACGCGCAAGGGGCCCAGGAAGACGGTGGCGGGCAAGAAGTCGGTCAAGGAAATGAGGTAAGTCCCGGCGGGGGAGCAGGCGAAGGATTATGGCCATAGCCAAGAAGAGAATTCGGCGGAGCGTCGCCAAGGCGATCGTCTACGTCAGGGCGACCTTCAACAACACCCTGGTGACCTTCACCGACACCAGCGGCAACGTGCTGTGCTCGGCCTCGGCGGGCATCGTCGGCTTCAAGGGCTCGCGCAAGAGCACCCCGTTCGCCGCCCAGCGGGCCGCCGAAGAGGCCGCCGCCAGGGCCAGGAAACTGGGCGTCACGGAGGTCGAGGTGCGGGTGAAGGGCCCCGGCTCCGGGCGCGAGAGCGCCGTGACGGCCCTGCAGGGCGCCGGCATGCGGATCACCGCCATCGAGGACGTGACCCCCATCCCGCACGACGGCTGCCGGCCGCGAAAGAAACGGCGCGTCTGACCCGGACAACACACAGGAGCACGGCGAAGGACATGGGACGGTATACAGGACCCTCTTGCAGGCTTTGCCGCCGCCAGGGCATCAAGCTGATGCTGAAGGGCGCGCGGTGTGAAACGGCCAAGTGCCCCATGGAACGGCAGTGGCGCAGCAATCCCCCCGGGATGCACAGTTGGCGCCGCGGCCGACCCAGCGAGTACGGCATCCGCCTGCGCGAAAAGCAGAAGGTGAAGCGCTACTACGGCCTCTTCGAGAAGCAGTTCATGAGATACTTCCGCCTGGCTGAGAAGCAGAAGGCCAACACCGGCGCCGCCTTGTTGAGCCTGCTGGAGCGCCGGCTGGACAACGTCGTGTGCAAGCTCGGCTTCGCCGGCTCCCGGGCCGGGGCCCGGATGACCATTGCCCACGGGCACATCTACGTGAACGGCCGGCGGGTCAACATCCCTTCCTATCTGGTCAGCACCGGCGACAGGATCGGCGTCAAGCCCGCGGACCGCTCCCTGAAGCTGATCCGCTCCCGCCTGGAAGAGCTGGGCGAGCCGCACCTCCAGAACTGGCTCAACCTGGACATGACCAAGCTGGAAGCCAACGTGCTGGCCGTGCCCACCCGGGACGACGTGATGATCCCCGTGGAAGAGAACCTCATCGTGGAGCTGTGCAGCAGGTAACGTGCGCGTATGTAAACCAACGGCACCTTCGAACCCTTGGACGGAGGTTAAGGTAAATGCGAATACGGTGGCGCGGCCTGGAATTGCCCACGCGAGTGGTTTCTGACCCTGAGGTCTCCACCCCGAGGTACGGTCGTTTCATCGTGGAGCCTTTTGAGCGAGGCTTCGGCACGACCGTGGGGAACTCCCTTCGGCGGGTGCTGTTGTCTTCGCTGGAGGGAGCCGCCGTCACGAGCGTGAAGCTCGCCCACGTCGAGCACGAGTTCACCTCGATCCCGGGGGTGTTGGAAGACGTCACGGACATCGTGCTCAACGTCAAGAGCCTCATCGTCAAGTCCCACTCCGACGAGCCCAAGACGATGAAGGTGCACGGGGCGGTCGCCGGGCCCGTCACCGCGGACATGATCGAGGCCGACCCCGCCATCGAGATCATCAACCGCGACATGGTGCTGGCCACGCTCACCGACAACGTCGAGTTCGACATGGAGATGGTGGTGCAGACCGGGCGGGGGTTCGTGCCGGCCGAGGAGATGGTCAGCCCCGACGCCGATCAGGAGATCGGGCGCATCTACGTGGACGCCGTCTTCAGCCCCGTCAACCGGGTCCGCTATACCACCGAGGACACCCGCGTCGGGCAGCGGACCAACTACGACCGGCTGATCATGGAGGTCTGGACCAACGGCACGGTCACGCCGGAGATGGCCATGGTCGAGGCCGCCAAGATCCTGCGCAAGCACCTGAACCCGTTCGTGCAGTACTTCGAGCTGGGCGAGACCATCATCGACGCTGGCAAGGCCGAGGCGGAGGCCGAGGTGGATGCCGAGCTCCAGCGCAAGCTCGGCATGAGCATCCACGAGCTGGAGCTGTCCGTGCGCGCCAACAACTGCCTGGATTCGGCCAAGCTTCGCACCGTGGGCGAGCTGGTCACCAAGACCGAGGCCGATCTGCTGAAGATTCGCAGCTTCGGCAAGACCTCGCTCCGCGAGGTCAAGCGCAAGCTGGCCGACCTGAGCCTGTCGCTGGGCATGGCCGTGGAACTGCCCGTGCCGGAACCGGGAACCGGCCAGCCGGCCCGGTGACATTGGGCGCCCCGGCCGGCGGGGCCGGCGGCGAAACTGGCATGAAATAAAGGTTGAAGCATGCGTCATCGCGCTGCCGGAAAGCATCTGGGCCGAACGGCCTCCCATCGCAAGGCCATGCGGCGGAACCTCGCCGCCTCGCTGCTGGAGCACGGGGCCGTCCGCACCACGCTGCCCAAGGCCAGTGACGTCCGCCGCTTCGTGGAGCGGCTGATCACCATCGCCCGCCGGGGCACGCTCCATGCCCGGCGGCAGGTCATCGCCCTGCTGGGCGACCGCAACATGGTGGACAAGGAGAACCTCGAGGAACTCGCCGAGCAGACCGTGGTGCAGAAGCTCTTCGACGAGATCGCCCCGCGCTACGCCGACCGTACCGGGGGATACACGCGCATCATCCACCTGCCGGAGCGGCGGATCGGCGACGCCGGTCGGCAGGTGCTGCTGCAGCTGGTGGAGCAGTCGCCCGCCGCGGCCGGCGCGGCCGCCGCCTCCGGCGGCTCCAGGCGCCGCCGGCGCGCCGCCCGCCGGGCCGAGGCCGCCCGTTCCACCGCGGCCCAGGACAAGCAGACCCCCGACCAGCAGGCCGAGCCTGCCGGCCAGGCCGAGGCAGACCAATCCGGCGAAGAGACCGAGGCCGCCGAACAGGCCAAGCCCGAGCCGGAGTCAGAGCAAGACAAGCAGAAAGACCCAAACGGTGTCGGGCTGGTTTCTTTCGAGGGCCAATCATGAGACAGGATCCTGATTGCATCTTCTGCCGCATCGTCGCCGGCCAGGTGCCCTGCACGGAGCTGCTTTCCGACGATGTGGCGTTGAGTTTTCTGGACATCGCCCCGCTGGCCCAGGGACACGCCCTGCTGATCCCGAAGGAGCATTACCAGACCATCGACCAGATGCCGCCGGAGCTGGCGGCGGCCGTTCTGAAGCATCTTCCGGCGCTGGCTGCGGCGGTGCAGAAGGCCACCGGCTGCGAGGGGTTCAACATCCTTCAGAACAATGCCCGCGTGGCCCACCAGTTCGTGCCGCACGTGCACTTCCACCTCATCCCGCGGAGCGCGGGGGATGAGTTCCACTTCAACTGGCCGGCGGGGATGTATCCTGCGGGCAGGATGGAGCGGCTGGCCCAGGCCATACGCAAGAACCTGCCATGAGCCGGCCCTGGCGTCATGCCGCTCTTGCCGCAGGCCGCCTGCGCCGCGGAACTATCTTGCCGTCCGCGACGATCCGCTCTAGAATAGTCCTTTGTCGAGGCGCCCCGGCAGCCGGCGGGGCCCCTCAGTTGAGAATGGTACGCAGCGGAAGGCCATGGACTGGGCTGAACTGGCAAAGCAGATCGTAGTGGCCGTGTATACGTTCGCCCTGGTGATGGCGTGCGTGTACGGGTTCCATCGTTACGTGCTGGTGTACTTGTACTACCGGCATCGCCGCAAGGCCCCCCGCGCTCCGGGGAGGTTCCAGGACTGCCCCCAGGTCACCGTCCAGCTGCCCATGTACAACGAGAAGTACGTGGCCGAGCGGATCATCCAGCGGGTGTGCGAGCTGGACTGGCCGCGGGAGAAGCTGCACATCCAGGTGCTGGACGACAGCGTGGACGAGACCGTCGGGGTGGCCTCGGTCGCCGTGCGGCGGGCGAGGGCGGAGGGGTTCGACATCGAGTACATCCACCGCGATGACCGCACCGGCTACAAGGCCGGGGCCTTGCAGAACGGCCTGAGGACCGCCAAGGGCCAGTACGTCACCATCTTCGACGCCGATTTCGTCCCCGAGCCGGACTTTCTCCGACGCTCCATGGACCACTTCACCGACCCGCGGGTGTGCGTCGTCCAGACGCGCTGGGAGCACATCAACCGCAACGACTCCCTGCTGACCCGCACCCAGGCCATCTACCTGGACGGGCACTTTGCCATCGAGCACGTGGCCCGCAACCGCAGCGGGCGGTTCATGTCCTTCAACGGCACGGCCGGCACCTGGCGCAAGTCGGCCATCCTCGACGCCGGCGGGTGGCATTGCGACACCCTCACCGAGGACATGGACCTGTCCTACCGCGCCCAGCTCCGCGGCTGGCGGTTCGTGTTCCTCCCGGATCTGACCACCCCCGCCGAGCTGCCGCCGGAGGTCCCTGGCTTCAAGGCCCAGCAGTTCCGCTGGACCAAGGGCGGGGCCCAGACGGCCATGAAGATCCTGCCGCGGGTGCTGCTGTCCAAGGCCCCGCTGAAGGCCAAGATCGAGGCCGTCTTCCACTTGACCTGCTTCTCCATGCACTTCTACGTGGTCATCCTGACCGCGCTGCTGTACCCGGTGCTGTTGTTCCGCCAGCCGACCATCGAGAACACCCCCGCCTGGCGGGCGGTGCTCGACATGGCCGTGTTCGCGCTGGCGACCGTCTCGGCCACGGTCTTCTATACGGCCAGCCGGTATGAGCTCTTCCGCGACTGGCGGACGGTGCTGAAGTACATGCCGTTCCTGATGGCCCTGGGCGTCGGCGTGAGCATCTCCAACACCAAGGCCCTGCTCGAGGCCGTCTTCGGCAAGCGCAGCGAGTTCGTGCGGACGCCCAAGTACGGCGCGGGCACGGCCATGTATCACGCCCGCCGGCGGCGGGGCGAGAGCAAGAAACGCAAGTGGAGGATCCTGCCCTTCCTCGAGTTTGCCTTCGGGACGTACCTGGCCGTGTGCGCCGCCCTGAGCCTGATGAGCCCTCCCACGGCCATGGCCGGGCCCTTCCTGATTATCTTCGCGGTGGGCTTCTTCTACGTCTCCATCCTCACCCTTCATGGCGCCCTGGCCGGGACGGGCGAGAAGGCGCCGGCCGAGACCCAGCTCGAGCGCCAACGCTGAAGGGCCAAGAGCGGGGATTGGGCACGAGGCACCGGGCAGGAGGGGAAATCCGCCGGACCCTCTCGACGCATCCTTGACGCCGGCCGATCGTTGCTTAGGCTTGCAGGCCGGCCCCGCTGGTTGGACGCGATAAAGGAGTCTCAGCATGGCCCGGCGAGTCCTCCCCTACGCTCGGCGGATGCGCTGGTTTCACCAGGCGCGGTTCGGGATGTTCATCCACTGGGGGCTGTACAGCC
>LJUF01000109.1 GCA_001303665.1 Phycisphaerae bacterium SM23_33
GCAGCAGGACGCCGTAGGCGGGGTGGCCCACCGCGTCGTGGACCTTCCTCTGCACGTCCACCGTCAGCGAAGGGCCCCAATGGGTTTCCAGGCCGACGCGATAGCCGCCGTCGCCGGCCCGGCGGGCGTACTCCTTGTAGCGCATGACGATGTAATCGAGCTGCTCGCCGGTCAGTTCGGTGCCCGCCCCACCCATGTCGATCCGCACCGATCGCGCGCCCAGGACCTCGCCGGCCTCCAGGTAGGCCAGGGCGCTGCGGTAGTTCTTCTCCCGTGCCTCGGGGAGATCCTCCCACAGGTGCGCCCCATCGACGCAGAGGTTGGCCAGCGTCAGCCCGCGCTCGTCCAGCGCCCGGCGGATGGCGCGGAGGTGCTCCCGGTCCATCCTGCCGCCCAGCGTGCCGTTCCATATTTCCACGGCGTCGACCCCGTAGCGGTACTTGCAGCTCTCCAGAAAGCCAAAGACGTCCATCCTCCCCTGCTTCAGGAGGCCGTGAAACGAGTAGGAGGAAATCGAGACCTTCATGGTCCTTTGTCCCTTCAGCAGGCGGCAGGGTCGCCGGCACCGACGCCCGGCCAAGGCGATGAATAGACCCGGCCGCGAGCGGCCTGTCAATCCTCCGCCGTTGACGCCCGGCGCCCGGCGGCCTACGATGACCGGTCGACCCCGGATGGAGGTTGCGCCCGATGATCATCGACGCGGACTGCCACATCACTCCCCACCCCGAAGGAATCACGATCGAGGAATTGCTGCGGCGGATGGACCGGGCCGGCGTGGACAAGGCCTTGACGTGGCTGCGGCCGCCCTATCGCCGCGACATCGACCAGGCCAACGCCTACGTTCACCAGGCGATGAAGGCCCACCCCGACCGCATCCTCGGCTTCGGCTGGGCCGATCCCAACCTTGGCCTGGAGAAGGCCAAGCAGACGGCCAGGAGGTGCCTCCAGGAGTACGGCTTCTACGGGGTGAAGCTGAACGGTGCCCAGAACTTCTTCTTCATCGACGAGCCGAACCTCGCCCTGCCGGTGATCGAGGAGATCGCGAAAACGGGCAAGCTCCTGGCCTTCCACGTGGGCGCAGACGCGCCGGACCGCACCCACCCGTTCCGTGTCGCCAAGATCGCGCGGATGTACCCGGAGCTGACGATCCTGTGCGTCCACATGGGCGGCGTCGGCCATCACGACCTTTCGGCGGCCATGATCGAGTTCGCCCGGGAGTGTCCGAACCTTCACCTCATCGGCAGCTCCGTCGGGGAGATTCCGGTCCTGAAGGCCATTCGCGCCCTCGGGGCGGAGCGCGTCTCGTTCGGAAGCGACACGCCGTTCGCGCTGATGCACGTTCGGCTGGCGATGTACCGGGCCCTGCTGGAGGATGAGTTCACGGACGAGCAGCGCGCCGCCGTTCTGGGTGGGAACATCGCGCGCCTTTTCGGCCTGGCCTCCTAGGGCGCCGGCAGATGGACCCGACCCGCCGGAGAACCCGCCCGCCCGGGACGAGCCCGTTCGCTGCCGGCAGCGGCCAACCGAGAACCATGCCGGCACGGCTGGGCGTCAGCGTTCCAGGACGACGATCGAGGCCGTGCGGTGCCGCGGCACGGTTACGGTCAGCGTGTCGCCGTCCCCGGTCACCGGCGCCTCGACGGCCTCCTGGTAGTCCACCGACCGAACCGTCGCGCGGCGGATGGCCGAGGCGCCGGCAAACCGAACGACCACCGGCAGGTCGCGGGCGAACCCGCCGTCCTCGAACATGCTTCGGTGATCGCTGACCATGGTCACGATCACCCGACCGCCTGCCTGCCGGCGAGGCAGGTCAGGCACCCGGAAGATGTTGCCCCGGACCGGCTCGGGGAGCTCCAGGGCGTCGGGCTCAAGCACCCACTGCTTGCCGATCAGCTCCTGAAGCAGGGGCGTATAGGTGTCGCGGACGCGCTGGTTGCGTTCGGCCTGCTCGGGCGACAGCTCTGCGCCCGCGCGCCGGGGGCCGTGGGCGAAGTCGTTGTACATCATCCCCAGCCGCAGGCAGGTCTTCAGCGTGGGCTCGGGGTCCTGCCACATGCCGCCGTCCAGCACCATCACCGGCTTGAACAGCCCGTAGTAGCTGAACGCCTCCAGCCGGTACGGGTCGTGACCCTCGTCGGCCATGATCAGGTCGATGCCCGCCATCGCCTCGATGCCCTCCGGCTTGTTCGCCGAAAACTGCTTGCCCATCGCCCGCAGCTTCGGCTCGATCCGCTCCATGATCCGCGCGAAGGCGAACTTCAGGCAGTAGGCGGGCTTGTTGTGCACCATGGTGATGCCGTCGTCGTGCCCGAAGTCCAGGTTGTAGTGCCGCCCGTACACGTCGAAGAAGATGGCGTCCGTGCCGGGGTAGGTCTGAAGCAGCTTGTCGAACTGTTCCAGGCAGTGCCGGCCGAAGGGCGTCGAAGGGTCCGCATTCATCAACCAGCACTCCCGGAAGGCCGGCACGCGCTGGCCGCGCTCGTCCACCACGATGGACTCCGGGAACTGGCTTTCCGCGTACTGGCACTGCCCGTCGATGATGTTGTAGTAGGTGTGGACCTTGATCCCCGCCTCCTGGTACAGGCGGATGGTCCGCCGCACCAGGTCGTAGGTCGTCTGGACCTCGCTGTGCTCGCCGGTCCAGGGCTCGGTCGGGTTCACGTAGAGCCCATAGTGCGGGAAGTGACAGTGCAGCTCCGCCCAGCGCACCCCGCGCTCGTGGCGGGCCTTCATCTTCTGACGGACCTCGGCCTCGTCGTCCGGGTCCGGCCGGCCGCCGTGGTACACGCCCTCATGCTCGCGGATTCTCGGATCGGGCTGGAAGTACCTGGGGTAGCGATTGGCGTACCATGCCAGCGCCGCACGCCACTGGCCATCGTGAGCGCTGATGAGCACGCCGGCCCGCGCGGGCCTGCCCCGGCGCAGGCCGAGGAAGTCGTAGCAGACCTTGAAGTACTCGCGCTGGTCCGGGGCGTAGGTCAGCGAGTTCCTGAGGTTCAGGTGCGTCTCGTCGGCGTTGTTCATGAACCGCACCAGCACGTTGGGCACCTCCACCGGCAGCGCCAGGGCCAGGCACCGGTGGGCGAGGCTGGAAGCGCCTTTCTCCGCACTTGGGGACTTCTGGCGAATGAACGACAGCAGCGGCACCGGCACCGCACGCCGCTGGGACGCCACCGCCCGGCCATGGGCCAGGCCGTGACGGATCACGATCGGCTGCTCCGGCTGGAGGTCCATGAACGGGTCGGCCATCGGAGCCCAGAGCCGACGCGACGGCTGCGGCACGATGAACACGATCCGGACGGATCGGTCGTCCCCCTCGCCCTGGCTCAGCTCGGCCAGCCAGAAGAGGCACTCCGCCTCCAGCCGGTAGGTCACCCGCACGCTGAACGGGGCGCCGTCGAACTGCTTGTCCAGGACCACGTGCTGGGAGCCGTCGGGGCCGGGGGCGGCCTGCACCGCCGTGACGGTCGAGGCCGCCGACAGGTCGCAGAACGTCTGGCCGGTCAGCTCGTCGGCAATCCGGAGGCCGCCGATCATGGCGGCGTCTGGCTCGTCCGGCCGGCAGGCGTCGAACCCGTCGGCCGCGTCAACCAGGCTGACGATCGTCCCCTTGGATTTGTCAATGGCTATCGCCAGAGAGGCATTGCTCAAGGTCCAGCGCGTGTCGGTTTCAGTCAACTTGGTGCTCGCTGCCATCGTCCGCCTCCTGTCTAGTCACCTGCAAGAATGTCCAGCACTGATCCAATTCGATGCAGCCCCACTGCCGCGGCGGGCTGCCAGGCGGCGCGGCCTGGGCCGGGTCAATCGTGCCGATGGTCGGCGGCCTCACCGTGGGCGTGGGCATGATACGGCCCGGTGCCGTGGTGGTGGGTGTGTCCGCCCTCCACGAGCAGCCGGCCCTTCAATTCCTGCTGGGCTTCCCTGAACAGCTTCACCATGCGCTTCCGGGCGGGCTCGTCGAAGGCGGTGGCAAGGGCCTGAAGGTACTCCATGCCGCCCTCCACGAGGGCGAGCATGTGCTGGGCCGCGGGGCCGTCGAAGGCCCGGCTGCTGCCGCACTTGAGGTACACCGGCGAGGTGTGGGCGGCGAGGTATGCGCCCGGGTGTCTTTCGTAGCCGGAGCACCTGGCGGCGATCCAGCCGCTGGCGCTGACGGGCACCTTGGCGGCGACGCCGAGCACTTTGGCGTCGGCTGGGGCCTGCTCGGCGGCGACGACCCGCCCGTTGTGGACGATCTCGATTCGCCCCAGCGGCCAGACGCACTCGGCGGCGGCCCGCACCTCGACCGTGCCGCCGGATGCCGGAAGCTCGATGGCCTCGCCGATGCCCCGGCCGTCCACGGCGAGGTCAATCAGCGGCCCGTTGGTGCTGAAGGTCCGCCCGGCGCGGACGGCGGCCGCCCAGTTGTCGTAGTCGAAGGGCCGGTTGGCGTCAATGAGGGCGTAGGTCCGCAGCCAGCCCAGGGCGCAGTAGGCGCCCATCTTGTCGGTGCCGCCGGCCACGGCCACCCGGTAGCCGCAGTTCAGGTAGCGGTACCATTCCTGGGTGGCAAAGTCGCTGCCGCGCAGGCCGCCGATCTCCAGCGCGTCCACCAGCCCGGCCAGGATGGGCACGGGGTCTTCGGTGTGGCCGCAGTAGGGGAAGTGCGGCCGGATGACCACGCCGCCCTTGCGGCGGTTCTCGCGGGCCCATTCGGCCATGGCTAGGAAGTCGGGGTCGCCCAGCCAGGCCTCGCCGGGCCCGCCGCTGCACATGGGATACACCGGCAGCCCCTGCGTGCCCAGCATGGACATGTGCCCCAGCATGTGGTTTCGGTTCTCGGTGCCGACGAAGACCATGGTGTCGTTCTCGAGCACGTTCACCCGGCCGCGGATGTCGCCGACGTTGGTGAACAGCCGGCCCCACTGCGACGCCAGCAGGTTGACGACGTTGACACCCTCTCCCTGGGCCTGCAGCGCCGCGGTGTGGGGGCTGATGAAGTGGACGTGGGTGTCGGCGGTGACCCAGCCGGCCTTTCGCCAGTCGGCGGCCCGTTCGATGGCCAGCTCGAGCACTTCCTGCCCGGGGCGGATCGTGACCTTGCGGCGGACGGGGGCGTACTCAAAGCCCTTGCAGATCTCCACGTACACGTCGCCGACGGGCATCTCGGTGGTGAACTCACCGTCCACGTAGGCGTAGCTCCTGCCGCCCACCAGCACGTCCGCCCCGTAGTCCATGAACCAGCCGGGGTTGATCTGGGCGTGGTGGCCGTAGGGGGCGATGTACTGCCCGCGCGGACCGGAGAAATGGATCCGCACCGGCGTCGGCCGGCCGCTGGATGAATCCCGCACGGTGACCTTCATCCACTGCCGGTCCTTTCCCAGCACCTGGAGGCTCGCCCGGCCGGTGCTGTCCCGCGCGGCGCCGCGGCGGAAGGCCTCCCCCAGCGGGAACTTCAGCCGCCCGCCCCGCCGGGCCAGCTTGACCGAAAGCGTGGCGTCCTCGGCCCCGAAGGCCTCCACAACGTCCTCGGGCCCAGCGGCGGGCTCTTCGGCCCGCACCAGGCCGGCGTACGCCGACGAAAGCCACTTCCTGCCGCGGGGGCCGGCGGTCTTTTCGATGCGGGCGACGCCGCCGAGGTCCACCTCCGCCTGCTGGACCCGAACCGCCCGGCCGGGCACCTGCACGCGGTAGCTCCGCCGGGGCAGGTGGCGCAGCGGATGCGAGGCCCCGCGGTACAGCGTCAGCCCGGCCACCAGCAGGGGCGAGGGCAGCAGGCCCCTGAACGTCAGCGAGCGGATGGGCTTTTCGGGGTGGGGGTTGGGCATGGCGTACACCAGGGGCGCCCCGTGCGTGCCGCGGGTGCCGGTCTGGGCGCGGCCCCAGTCGAAGTCTTCGGGATAGGCGGTCGGGTCGACCGCCTCCCACATGTGGAACGGCAGCGCCAGCCAAGGGGGGCCGGGGCTTTCCTCCATCCGCACCTCGAACCGGGCCCGCACCGGCTGCGCGTGCCGGGTGCCGTCACGGTACGCCAGCTCGTACTCGCCCACCACCAGGCCCTCCGCGGGGTCCTCGCGCCGGACCGTTTCCGGCAGTTGCCGCCACTCGTGCACCAGGCAGAGGAAGTCGGCCTGCCCGGCGAGGCCAACGACGATTTCGCCCCGGCCTTCGGCCGCCAGGATCACCCGCCGCCGACCGCCCATCCGGAACGGAATGCCCCAGGCCCGCTGCGGGCCCTGCGGGTACCGCCGAACGTGCTCGGCCAGCTCCTTCCACCACCTACCGGTGATCCGCCCGCCCGGCCAGTTGAAGTGCTTCGCCAGGTTCACCATCCTGAACGTCGCCCCGAACTTCCGCTTTCGGCCACCTCGCCGATTCTTCACGATCGATCTCCCTTCCTTGCTCGAGCGGGGCCACTTTTGGGCAAAGCATAGGGCCGGCAGGCGGCATTCTCAAGCGCCGGCATGGCGGCGGCTACAGCGGCTTCTTGGGCTCCAGGTAGATCTTGCGGATGCGGACCTTGCAGCCGGCCTCGGGAACCTGGTAGGTCATGAGGTATACGTTGCTGACGGCGTTGAGCTTGGTCTTCCGCAGGGCCGCCAGAGCCGACCGCAGGACGTTGCGGCCCGGCCGGGCCACCAGCTCCACGTCCGAGCGCTGGTCGTTGGTGTTGTTGGACTGCACCCGCAGGACCAGCGTCTGCGGCTGGGGTCCCAGGTTGTCGGCCTCGACGACCACGTTCAGGAACTCGCTCCAGTCCGTCACCGGCGGGGCGCAGCGGGCCTGGGGATAGGTTGCCTTCCCGGCCACGGCCATCACCATGCCCTCGCCGTCGTGGGTGATCTTGATCTCCGGGCTGGCCTTGCCCATCCAGCCGGCGATCGAATCGGGACTGGAAAAGTCGAAGACGACCTTATCGGGGACGACCTTCGCCGGCGGCTCCCAGTGCAGCTCACCGCAGCGGAGCGTCAGGTCCTGCATCTGCGGCAGCTTCTCCGTCTCCGGCAGCGCCACCTCGAAGGTGAACGGGCTGGTGGGAACGGCCTTCTCGACGGTCCGGATCGGGCCGGTCCAGTCCGCGGCGTCCTTGTAGCGGTACATGACCGTCAGCGGCTCGGCCTTGAGGGCCTGGGGGTCGGCCACGGTGACGGCGACCTTGTTCCGGCCGGGCATCAGGTGCGGCGAGGCCATGGCGTTGTGGGTGAAGATGGTCTTGAGGTGGAACCGCTTCAGGGCGGCCTTGCCCTTCAGGGCGAACCTGAGCTGGTACTCGTGCCGCCCGCGGCCCGGGCGGATCACCGTCGAGCCCAGCGAGGTGCGGTATTCTCTCAAACCCGTCTGGCCGGCGGCGAAGACGCCCTCGTAGCTCTTGCCGCCGTCCACGGAGATGGAGATGTCCACCGCGTCGTCCTCGCCGGGGCAGTCGGCCTCCAGGCACAACTGCGTGCCGGAGATGTAGTAGGGGCACTTGACCGGCACGAGCAACTCGCCGCTGGCCAGGGCCGCCTTCAGCTCCGGCCGGCCGAGGTCCGGCGAGTAGCTCATCCAGCCGTTGAAGTAATGCCGGTAGCTGACGCTCACCCCGCCGAAGCCGCGGATCCCGTACGGCTGCCAGAACCGCAACAGCTCCGGCGGGTTGCCCTCGTCGCGCCGGCCGCAGGTGTGAATGGGGCCGGGGTCCTTGCCCAGGCGATAGCTGCCGGGCAGCGGCTGGCCGTGGGGCCACCACGAGCGGACGATCTCCTCTCCCAGGCGGAGGCTGTAGTCCTTCACCGACCAGTCGCCGCCCTGGACCTGATAGTTGAGGACCTTGATCGGCTGGGCGAAGGCCATGGGCTTGTCGCCGCAGGGGCAGATGCCGGGGCAGGCCCGGCCCTCCTTGACGGCGTCGCTGATGAGCGAGGGGTCCTGGTTCAGCTCCTCGAAGCTGGCCACGTTTCGGTTCGGGCCCCGCGTGAACACGTAGAAGTTCGTCATGGTGTCGTAGCCGTGCCACTTGCCGCCGTAAAAGACCTCGTAGAACGTGTGGCCGGGATGGGAGACGATGCGGACCTTCAGGCCGGCCGCCTCCAGCAGGCCCTTCATGCAGGTCGCCTGCGAGCCGCACAGGGTGTTGCCCAGCACGTTGATGCACTTGATGGGATCGCGGCTCTCGGGCAGGTTCTGGTAGTGATACACCATCCGCCGGTAGAAGTCGTACAGGGCGATGGCCTTCTGCTCGTCGCTCATGCCGGGGGTAATGACCCCCTTCAGGATCGTCTGGTAGTCGGAGCAGTCCACCGTCCGGTCGGTGGTGACCCAGGGCTGGCGGACGGCCCCGACGGCGAGCGACGCCGGCAGCCAAAGCAGAGCGCACGTGACCATGGCATTCGTTTTGTTCATGGGTTACTCTCCGGGTTCACGGTCGGGCGGTCATGGTACTCCGCCGGCCGGCGGAGGGTCAAACCCTGAGCCGGGCGCGCCCCGCCGGGGCCCGCACAACCGAACAGGAGGCGCTGGAGCGAGCATGAGGTGGTCCGTTCAGTTGCTGTCGCCGGCGGCCGTGGCGGACGGGCTGGCGCCGCTCGAGCTGAGCGACGGGGAGGGGCGCTCGGCCGTCGTCACCATCAGCCGTGACGGCCAGGCCGTCGAGTTCGCCGCCCAGGCCCGCGGCCGGCCGAGCCCGGTCCGCCCCGCTCACCCGGAGTGGCACAACCGGGCCCACCTGGTGGTGATGCTGGACCCCGCCCACGACCACGCCACGCAGCGGCTGTACGCCGTGGACGACGCCGGGACGGTCCACGGCTGGGCCTCGTGGCTGGCGCCGGGCGAGGAGCCTGGCGACCGCACGATCTACAAGCTGGACGATCCCCCGCCGGGAGCGGGCCGTTTCGAGCGGCTCGACGAGGGCGCCTTCCGGGCCGCCCTGCGCCTGCCGGCCGAGCAGGTCTGGGCCGCCGCCGACCGCCCCGCCGGGCTGCGCGTCAAGGTGGGCTTCCACGAGGAGTACCTGCCCGCGGCGCTGAGCTGGCCGGCCACGATGACCTGGGCCGGCGACGTCCCGCTGACCTTCGGCGACCTGTATCCCTCGTCCGCGGGGCTGCGGGTCGAGCAGATCAACATTCCCACCCCCGCCTGGTCGGAGCCCGTGGAGCTCACCGTCCGCGGGGCCGTGCCCAACGACGCCCCGCGGTCCGGGCGGGTCCAGGCGCGGACCATCCTGCCCGGCGACAGCGAGGAGCCGGGCCAGCCGGCCATTTGGCAGGCCCACGCCGGCCGCTTCGACGCCCGGCCGGTCGTGCGCTTCAGCCACCGGGGCAAGTGGGCCACCGACATGCCCTCGACCGGGGTGCTGGAGCTTGGCGTCACCGACGACGCCGGCCAAGTGCTCTGGGTTGGGCGATACCCCTTCGGCTTCGACCTGGGCATCATCGTGCGCGAGCGATTCGGCCCCGGGGCCGGCCAGCCGCCGCCGCGACCCGAACCCTCCGACCCGGACTTCGTCGAGAAGTTCCGCCGATACGTGCTGGCCCGGCTGCCGGACTACCGCCCGGCCAGGACGCGCGACGGGGCTCCGTCGGACTTCTACCTGACCGACCCGGCCGGGCAAGCCAACCTGGACCTGGCCGCCGACGACTGGCCCCGGCGGCTGGCCGAGATGCTGGCCGAACGCTTCGGCCGTTGGGACGACGCCC
>LJUF01000110.1 GCA_001303665.1 Phycisphaerae bacterium SM23_33
CGCCTGCCTAGGGCAAGTGGGCAGGGCAGCAGGCGGGCCTGCCGGCCTCGCGCCCGCCTGCCTAGGGCAAGTGGGCAGGGCAGTAGGCGGGCATGTCCCCGTTTCTGACTCAGGGGACGGCGGGGCGGTTCGGGCGGTCTGGGCGCCTCACGGCAAAGAGGAGCGCAGCCATGGGCGAATGGTGGGCAGGTCTGGACGCCGTCACGAAGGGCTTCTACATCGCGGCGACTTTCTTCAGCGTGCTGTTCCTCTGGCAGTTGATCGCGACGCTGATCGGCCTGAGCGGCGGCGAGGAAGTCGAAGTGGACACCGGCGCCGACGCCGACGCCGACGTGGACGTTGGCCACGACCTCGAGCCGGGCGATCATCCGGAGTTCGAGCACGGCGCGGCCGTGGACGCCGCCGAAACCATGGTCGCCTTCAAGCTCTTGTCGTTGCGCTCCATCCTCGCCTTCTGCATGCTGTTTTCCTGGGCCGGGGCCCTGTACCTGAACCGGGACGTGCCGCTGGCCCGGTCGCTGGCGTACGCGATGGCCTGGGGCCTCGGGGCGATGCTGCTGGTGGCGCTGCTGTTCTACGGCATGCGGCGGATGACCGAGACGGGCAGCCCGCGGATGGCCAGCTGCCTGGGCGGCCGCGGCACGGTGTACCTGGACATCCCCGCGGGGGGGATGGGCGAGGCGAAGGTCGTCGTCAGCGGCGTGGTCTCGCACGTGAGGGCCCGGGCCGTCGGCGGGCAGGAGCTCAAGGCCGGCACGCCCATCCGGGTCACCCGAATCCTGGGCCCGTCGGCCATCGAGGTCGAACCCGTGCGCGGAGATCAACCGGAGGGGTAAACTGGAAAGGACGGACAGGCCATGAACACGTTTCCTGCCTTCGTTGGCATGCTGGCGCAGGTTCCCGCCGAGGTGATTCTGACGGTCTTTCTCATCTTCGTGGTCCTTGTCATCGCCCTGGCGCTGGCCCGGCGGTACAAGCGCTGCCCCTCCAACAAGGTCCTGGTGATCTACGGCAAGACCGGCAGCGGGGCGTCCCGGTGCGTGCACGGCGGGGCGGCGTTCGTCTGGCCGCTGTTCCAGGCCTACGACTACCTCGACCTGGAGCCGTTCGTGGTGCCCATCGACCTGACCAACGCCCTGTCGCAGGAGAACATCCGCGTGGCCGTGCCGACGACGGTGACGGCCGCCATCTCCAACCAGCCCGGCATCATGGAGAACGCCGCCATCCGGCTGCTGGGTCTGAACCGGGGGCAGATCCAGGCCCAGGCCCAGGACATCATTCTGGGGCAGATGCGTGCGGTGATTGCCACCATGCGGATCGAGGACATCAACCGGGACCGGCAGGAGTTCATGGCCCGGGTCAACGACGCGGTCACCAGCGAGCTGGAGAAGATCGGGCTGGGGGTGATCAACGTCAACATCCGTGACATCGACGACGAGTCGGGCTACATCGTGGCTCTGGGCCGGCGGGCCGCCGCCGAGGCCATCAACCAGGCCAACATTGACGTGGCCGAGCAGGAGAAGCGCGGCAAGACCGGCGTGGCCGAGCGGCAGCGCGACCAGCGTGTGGCCGTGGCCGCGGCGGGGGCGACGGCCGAGATCGGCGAGGCCACCGCCAACCGTGACAAGCGGCAGCAAACTGCCGGGCTGGACGCGCAGGCGGTCAACGCCGAGACCGACGCCGACGCCAAGAAGGCCGGGTACCGCGCCAACCAGCGGGTGGCGGAGGAGCAGGCCCGCAACCGGGGTGAGTCGGCGTCACGCGAGGCCGACGGGGCCATTCGCGTGGCCCAGGAGAACGCCCAGAAGAAGGCGGAGGAGGCCCGGGCGTTGCGGGAGCAGGCGCGGCTGAACGCGGAGGTGGTGGTGCCGGCCAACGCCGACCGGGAGAAGGTGGTCATCGGGGCCGATGCCAGGAAGCAGGAGGCCATCCGCCTGGCCGAGGGCGACGCCCAGGCCACCATCGCCAGGATGACCGCCCAGGGCAAGGGCGTGCAGGCGATCCTGGACGGCAAAGCCGAGGGGTATGAGCGGCTGGTGGCGGCCTGCAACGGCGACAAGGGGGCGGCGGCCCTGCTGATCATCGAGAAGCTGGCCGACATCGCCAACATCCAGGCCAAGGCCATCCAGGACCTGCCCATCGAGAAGGTCATCGTCTGGGACGGCGGCGGCCGCGACGGCGGGGGCCTGAGCGGGCTGGGCGGCCGCCTGCTGGGGGCGCTGCCGCCCATGCACGACCTGGCCAAGCAGGTCGGGCTGGACCTGCCGGAGTTCCTCGGCCGGATGGCCGAGGAGGTTCGGACCAAGGCCGAGGCCACTGAGAAAGGCCCTGCCAAGGAGCAGAAGGGCCCCGCCCCAAAGGGCCCGAAGGCGTGATGTCCAGCCGCGGGTTCATGGCGTCGGCAAGACGGCTGGCGAGCAGGCCGTGACTGCCCGTTCCATGATCTCGAGCACAACCAAGGATCGCCGCTTCCGCCGCGCGGCGGCCGAAGCCTTATTCACGGAGAGTTCGGGTGAAGCCTGGGGTCCTGTACTTATTCAGGTCGAGCGCCTTGCTGGCCGCGCTGGCAGTAGGGGTCCTCTTCGGCGCGGCGGTTACGGGGATCATCCTGCTGATCCTCGGCTTGGTCAGGCGCCGCCGCGGAATGTGGATCGGCGGGCTGGTGACCTTGATCGTCTCGCTGGTACTGCTCGTGCTGGCCGGGATGGGCCTCCTGAAGATCCTCGCATGAGGGCGTGATTGTTGCTTGCGGGCCGCCGCGGCCTGCGTCGCACGTGGGCGGCGGTCGGACCGCTGTTCAAGGGAGCTGGCTATGATCTTCGCATGGTGGCCGGCGCTGCTCCTGGGGGCACTGCTGCTGGCCGCGCTTCCGGTAGGGATCATCCTGCTCATCATCGGCCTGGCCAGGCGCCGCCGCGGAATGTGGATCGGCGGGCTGGTGACGCTGATCGTGGCCGTCGTCATGATGGGGGCCCTTGCCGCCTCGGGCTTCCTCATGTTCTTCTTCAGGGCGCCCAGGGTAAGGTTCTCGCGGTCGACTTCGAGCGTACGGACCTCGAGCGTACGGACCTCGACCGTACGGACCTCCGGGGCGGACCTGACGGGCGAAATGGCCCGAGAGTTGCTCGGCCTGCCGGCCGGCGCCGAAGTCCCCGAAGGAGGGACCGTGGTCGAGTCGGTTGCCGTGTCCGATTCCAGGAGCGGCGAGATCAGCTATGGGGTCCTCGACGTGCCGGAGGGGTTCGAAGCCCTGCTGAACGAGCATTGCGAGAAGGCCGCCTGGGAAGACGTGAAGGGACCCATGACCTTCGTGAATCGCCGGAACCCCGGCCTGGGCCAATGGTCGCCGGAGCTTCTGGAAGACCCGCTGTGTTACCGGAAAAAGCTCGAGCCGAGCCAAGGCGGTCCGCGGGAGGTGTTCATCTGTTACGACCAGCTCGACCGGCGGCTGTACTACGTCAGGGAGCAGACGAACCCGTAGGGGCCGCCGGCCCGGCGGGCGGGAGGCCAATATGACGGGGATGATCGGGTGGGCCGAATTAATGGTGCTCGCTGCCATACCGGCGCTCATCGGCTGCGAGGTGGGCGTCGTGCTTCTGGTCATCGGTTTGGTCAAGCGGCGCAAAGGCCTTTGGGTCGGCGGGCTGGCCACGCTGATCATATCCGTCCTGCTGCTTGTGAGCATGGCCGGTTTCGCCCTGCTCGTGTTCGCGGGGTCGGGCAGGCGCATCCCGGCGGCCGCGCCCAGCCCGCCCGCCACGACGTCGCCCGCTCCGGTCGGCCGGGGCTGGATGGGGGGTGCGCCCGGCCAGCCGTCCTGGCAAGGATGGCCAAAATGACGCAGGGGCCGCCGATCTTCTGGCTGCTGCTGATGGTAGGCGGCGTCGTGCTTGTCGGATTGATCGCGGGGATTGTCCTGCTGGTCGTGGGCCTGGCCAAGAAGCGCAGCCCCCTGTGGGCCACCGGCATTGTCTTCCTGGTCATGAGCATCGTGGCTATGGTCGCCCTGCCCTTCCTGGGCATGTTCCTGCTTGTGGGTCGGGCAATGACTACGGTTACGACGACGGTCGCCACCCGGGTCGCGGCGGGCGTGACTTTGGATGAGCCGCTGCTTTCAGATGAACTGGGCATCATGCTGGGGCTGCCGGCGGGCGTGGAGGTTCCGGGCGCGGCAATGGTATCGCAGGACGCGTTATTCGCCACGCCCCAAGTCGATACCCGCTACGTCGTGATCGAAGGGGCCGCCGACCTGGGCCCCGTCCTGAAGGACCATTTCCAGCCGACCACGTGGGAGGAGATCGGGGAGCGGATGACGGTTTCGGACCCGCAGCTTTACTCCTGGGACGCGGCGGCGCTGAAGGAGATGCCCTGCCACCTGCGGGAGTTCACGACCGAGGCCGGCGGCAAGTATGAAGTCTACGCCTGCTACGATGGGAGGGGCGCCAAGCTCTACTGTACGATCAAGCAGATCAGCCCGCCGACGACCACGCTGGAAGGGCTGCCGGAATTCCAATCGGAACCGCCGGACGACGGGGACTGATCGCCCGCGCGGGGTCAGCCGGCGGACCGCCCGGCCGGTCAACGGGTCGCGGCAGGATTCCGATTCGTTCCAGGTCTCGCCCACGTCCATGGCCCTGATCTTCATTGGCCGGTGATTGTGTTGAAGAGTTTTCGGCCTCGGCGGCGACGGCCGCTGGGGCTTTCCTTTCGGTGCCCACCGTGGTACGAAACGAGCAAATGTCCGCTAACATCCCACCCCTCTACGACAAAGAGCGCGCCGCCGCCAGCCGGGGGCGGGAGGAATACCTGGCCCGCGAGGGCGACTCGAAGTGGCCGCTGCTGCTGGAGCACATCGGGGCGTGCCGGCGGCTGGTCGATCTGGGCTGCGGCTGGGGGCAGCTCCTTCACCTGGCGGCCGGCCGCGTCGAGGAGGTCTGGGGCGTCGACGAAAGCCCCGACCGCATCAAGGACGCCGCCCGGGCCTGCCCCCGGGCGAAGCTGGTCTGCTGCCGCATGCAGCAGCTCCAGCTGCCGGGCGGATACTTCGACGTGGCCGTCGCCTGCCAGGTGCTGCACGAGGTCAAGCTCTTCGGGGCGCCTGAGGAGCTGCAAGCCGCACTGGGCGAAATCCGGCGCGTCCTGAGCCAGGGCGGGCGATTCCTGCTGCTGGACCACCTCGACGCCGGCGCCGGCGAGGTGGCCGTGGCGCTGCCGCCGGAAGGGCTCGACCGGCTCCGGCGGTTCGAGCGGAAGTTCACCTGCTACGCCGCGGCCCACGCCGCCGCCGGAGAGGGTGTAATCCGGATCGCCAAGCGGACGCTCCAGGACTTCCTGACAAAGGCGCACTGGCTGGACTCGGCGATGGAAGAGCTGGAGATGAAGGAGACACACAACGTCTTCCAGAGCTCCGGGACGATCGGGATGCTCGAATCCGCAGGCCTGGCCGTGGAGGAATGGATCGAGTTCGCCGACATCCGTCGCGATCTTGCCTCCTTCGGGGCCGGCCTGACCGCCGGCGGGCCGTGGCGACGGAAGTTCCTGGCCGTGGCGATCAAGAAGTGACGGCCGGCGGCCGCGGGCGGCTTGACCGGGGCCGGGGTCGGCGTTTTAATTCCCGTGCCATGAGCGACAAGCAGGCCAACCCGATTCGTCTGGGCGTGCTGCTGAGCGGCGGGGGCCGGACGCTGCTGAACATCCTGGAATACATCAAGGCGGGCAAGCTGCCGGCGCAGGTGGCCGTCGTCCTCGCCAGCCGGGACTGCAAGGGCGTCGAGCGGGCCCGCGCGGCCGGGCTGGAGGTGCACGTCGTGCCGTACAAGGAAATGCCGGACCTGGAGACGTACTCGGCCCGGCTGGTGGGGCTGCTGGACGCGGCCAGGGTGGACCTGGTTTGCCTGGCGGGTTTCCTGTCGTTCTGGAGGATCCCCGACCGCTACCTGGGACGGGTGATGAACATCCACCCGGCGCTGCTGCCGCGGTTCGGCGGGGAGGGGATGTACGGCCACCGCGTGCACGAGGCGGTGCTGGCGGCGGGGTGCAAGGTGTCCGGCTGCACGGTGCACTTCGTCAACAACGAGTACGACGCCGGGCCGATCATCGTCCAGAAGGCCGTGCCGGTGCTGGAGGGCGACACGCCCGACACGCTGGCGGCCCGCGTCTTCGAGCAGGAGTGCGTCGCCTATCCCGAGGCGATCCGGCTGTTCGCGGAAGGGCGCGTGAAGATCGACGGCAGCGTGGTTCACGTGCTCCCCGAGTAGAGCCGTCGCAGTCCCCTAAAGCCCACGGATAGCTATCCGTGGGCTTTATCCGTGGGCTTTGCTCCAACCGGACTGTCGGTTCAGAGGGCCATCTCCGGCGGACCGCGCCTTACGTGGACGGTTTCTCGACGCGGACGAAGACGTTCTCGACCTTGCCGGGGCATTCGACGGTGTAGTCGCCGGGCTGCCTCATCTCGACGGCCTTTTCCGTCATCTTGCCGTCCAGCTCGTAGCCGTGGGTGATCTTCACGGCCGGGTCGTGCGGCCGGGGCGGCGTCAGGTGCAGGCAGGCCCGGATGACGTTGACCGCCGGTCGGCCGACGTAGCGGACGTACACCACCTCCGCCGGCTCATCCAGTCGCACGTCGGCGTCCCAGTTGTACCGCCAGTGCTGAGCCCAGGTGGGGGCGCTGGCCTGGTAGATTTCCTTGAAGTCCTTCGGTTCGCCCACGGCATAGGCCATGCTGTTGGCGGTGTTCTTGGCCGCGGCGGCCTGGTGCGTGGTGAAGGTGGCGCCGGCGCTGAACCAGGAGATCTTCGTGCCCGCCGGGGCCGCCAGCTTGACGATCACCTCGCCCACGATCCGGGCGGTGAAGTTCTTGGGGTCATATTGCTTGGGCATGGCCACGACGTACTTTTTCAGGTCGGCCGGGTCGGCGACGTTGGGCAGGACCAGCATCGGACAGGTCTGCCCGCCGTAGCGGTCGCCGGCATCGTAGCGGCAGCGGTTGGTGCCCTGTTTCAGCCGCGGCAGCGAGATCGGCGCTACCTGCACCCAGGTGTCGATGGCCATCGAGCGAATAGCCGGCTGGGGCTTCCGGCCTTCCACCGAGAGCTTCGCCAGGTACCCGTACGTGCCCTTGACCCACTTGGTCAGGTCCAGGCTGTTGTTGCCCGGCTGGATGGTGCCGGCCTGGGCCCAGGAGAGGCCGTTGTCCGTCGAAACCGAGATCCGGACCGGCACCGTGGCGTTCAGGGTGATCACCGAGGCCTCCGCGTCGTCCTCGAAATCGTCCAGGTCGTTGACCTTGGCGACGATGATGAAAGGCGTGAAGACCTCGAAGACGGCCTCGCCCTTTTGGGCGCTCAGCTCCAGGCCTTGCTTGCCGGGCTTCAGGCCGACGCTGGAGCGGACGCCCTCGGCGAAGTCGCGGCTGTCGGCGCTGAGCCTGGGGGCGTAGTGGAACAGCCCGTTGCCGTGGTTCCACTTGGTGAAGTCGCGGTGGTTGGGCTTCATGCCGCGCGGCGGCGTCTCCAGCAGCTTGCGAACCCAGTCGCTCTTGTTGTACGTCGGCAGGTGGTTCCAGCGCCCGCCCTGCGGCTGCCAGAAGCGGGTGAGGCTCTCCCCCGGCCGCAGGCACCAGTCGGCGGTGTGGCTGCCCTGGAACCACCGGTACTGGTAGCCGTAGCCGCTTCTGGCGTAGATGTCGGCGACGCGGGCGATCTTTTCCGGCGTGTTGTGGCTCGGGAAGTAGGGCTGGATCCGCGTCCGCGAATCCTGCCAGAGCTGCTTGTCGGCCTTGGCCTCGGCCAGGCTGGCCACGGTGCCGTCTTCCCTGATCAGTGCCCCGCGGACGTCCACGTCGAGATAGTGCCATTCGTTGTCGTAGAAGACTTCGGTAGCGCAGTGGTTCCAGGCTTCCAGGAAGAAGCTCCGGCCGAGGCTGAACTCATCCGAGACGCCGTAGAGGATGCCTTCGAAGGTCGGGCCGAAGATGCCGCAGTAGCCCATGTTGTAGACGTTCAGCATCTTCAGCGGCTCGCGCATGCTGGAGAATTCGCCGAACGGGTCCGGGCCGTCGTGGACCTCGTTGAAGTGGTACAGCCCCGTCTCGTAGCCGCACAGGTACTGCCAGATGGCGATGGCCAGGTCGTTGCCCTTCTTGTCCTTCCATTCGTGGAAGTTGCGGAAGCGCTTCAGGTCGGTCGTGTCGGCGTTGTGCTGGCTGGTCACGCGCGGGCAGTAAACCCGGCCGGCCGCGCCCGCCCAGCCCGCCCAGGCGGACAAGACGAACATCAACACCCAAAGGCCCATGCAGACTTTCATTACCGATCTCCTCATACAGCTTGCCGGCGGAGGCCCTTGCGTCCGACGCCTTGCCGGCAGGAGTCCAGCATACTTCCGCCCGCCGGCCGCGCCAATCGCACCGCGCCCTCAACCACGGGCCGTTGTGCCATCACGCCGGCGGCGCCGCGTACTGCTCGACGCTGACCAGGGCCTCTCGCAACACGTCAACGCAGTAGGTGCAGCGTTCGCAGCGATGTCCGCAGGTCGAGGTCCGCTCGAACCAGTCGGGCGGGAAGCGTTCGTTGTCCAGCACGCAGGGGGCGAAGGCGGGCGAGAAGCCCGGCTCGAACAGGTCGAGCAGGTTGCCCCGCCAGCGGCGCTCGGCGTAGGCGCGGAGGACGACCCACGGCCGGTCGTGCGTCCGCGTGGCCAGCTTGACCACGTCGAACAGCCCCTCGTAATGGTGCAGGTCCTCGGGGCGGATCCAGGTGGCCTGGAGCACCGCCGGCCAATTGGACCGGTCGCGGAGCAGCCTCCAGCAGACGAACGGCGTGAAGCCGGCGATGCCGTCTGCCTCGGGAGTCTCTATCTCGTGGGCGACGAGGTTGTCGTGGAAGGTCTGGCCGGGGCAGAAGCGCAGGCAGCCGCTGTTGGCCAGCAGGTACAGCCGCTTGCCGTTGGCGTCGGCCCAGCGCTTCAGCCGCCGCAGGTGAGGCAGGTCGCGATTGTGGTCGCGCTGCACGTGGTAGCCGTCGAAGAGGTCGGCGACGTATTGCATCCCGGCTATCGTCCCGATCCGCATGTTGACCGAGGCCCGGGTCTCGACCTGGGGGAAATGGGTCTTCACGACGTGGGCGACGGCCGGCGAGGCGGTGGTGGCGGCTTCCACGCCGCCGACCAGGCGGGAAAGATGCTCCAGCACGGCGACGACTCGGCCCTCGAGCTGGCGGCTGGCGGCGCGAGCGCCGTAGCAGTTGGCGTTCAGCAGCAGGTTCAGGCGCAGGCCGAGTCCGCGCAGGGCAAGCAGGTCTTCCTTCAGCCGTCGCTGGGCCACTTGGTCCGGGCGCCCGCCGCGGAGCCCAATGGGCGATCGGCCGCTGGGCTCGCCCACCCACGGGAAGTACACCTCCGCGACGTGCTCCCGGAACTCGCCGACGATGTCGACGAAGGATTCCTCGCCGGGCTGCGAGGGCTGATATCCCACTGAGAACTTCATTTTTCTTCTCCTGCGTTCCAGGTGAGGCGGTCCTCACTTGTCGCTCGAATCAGGCGGCGGGGCCGACCAGTCCACGGTCCAGGGCTGGCGGCGGCGGAAGGGCTTGTCGAAGCGGTTC
>LJUF01000003.1 GCA_001303665.1 Phycisphaerae bacterium SM23_33
AGAACGTTCTGATCGTGACCGGCGACAGGCAGGTCACGCGCACGCTGCTGGAGACGCTCACCGGCAGGGCCATCCACGGCAGGGTCGCCCGCGACGTCACCTCCGCCCTGGAGGTGACGCGGTCCGACGACTGGGACATGGTGATGGTTGACCTGGAGGCCGCCCAGGGCGACCTGGGCAGGCTGCTGCAGGCCGTCAAGACCGATTCCCCGGAAATGCCGGTCATCCTCATCAGCCCCAGGGACTGCGTCGAGGCGGCCGTCCGGGCCGTCCGCGCCGGCTGCGACGACGTCCTGGTCAAGCCCCTCCGGCGGGAGCCTCTGGAAGACCTGCTGCGCACGCTGCTGCCCAACCACGACGTGCCCCTGGCCGCCTGCGCCTGGAAGGGGGCCCGCCGGCTGTACCAGATTATCGGCCGAAGCCCCGGGCTGCTGGAGGTCATCGCCTCGGCCCGAAAGGTCGCCCCGACCTCGGTGCCGGTGCTGATCACGGGCGAAAGCGGAACGGGAAAGGAGCTGATCTCCTACCTCGTTCACCACGAGAGCAACCGCTCCCAGGGGCCGTACATCCGCGTCAACTGCGTGGCCTTGAGCGAATCGCTGCTGGAGAGCGAGCTGTTCGGCCATGAGAAGGGCGCCTTCACCGGCGCCTACAACCAGCGCAAGGGCCGGCTGGAGAGGGCCCACGGGGGCACGCTGCTGCTGGACGAGATTTCCGAGACGGGCGCCCGGCTTCAGGCCGAGCTGCTCCGCGTCCTGGAGACGCAGGACTTCGAGCGCGTCGGCGGCAGCGAGAGCATCCGCGTCAACGTGCGGGTGGTCAGCACCACCAACCGTGACCTGGCCGCCGAGGTGGGGCGCGGCGGCTTTCGCAGGGACCTGTATTACCGCATCGGCGGCATCCAGCTGACGGTCCCCCCCCTGCGGGAGCGGAAGGAGGACCTGCCGCTGCTGGTGTGGCACTTTGTGAACGAGTTCGCCCGCGAGGCCCGGCGCAGGATCACGGCCCTGGCCCCGGAGATGCTGGAGGCGTTCAGCCGGTTCCACTGGCCCGGGAACGTCAGGCAACTGCGGAACGTGGTCCGGGCCGCCATGCTCTTCGGAGAGGGGCCCACGCTTTCGCTGGCCCAGGTGCCGCAGTTGCAGGTGGAGCTGATGTCCGGCGAAAAGTCCCCCGCCTCCACGCTCCGCCTGCAGGAGTTGGAGAGATTGGCCGTCCTGGAGGCCCTGCGCCGCACCAAAAGCCACTACGCCCGGGCCGCCAAGCTGCTGGGCATCACCGATCGCACCTTGCGCGAGAAGATTCGCCGGTATCGCAACGATGGGTCCCTGGTCGAGGAGAAAACATGGGTGCGGGAAACGGCGTAATCGAATACCTCCAGGCCGGGCTGCACGCCGCCGGCACCAGGCAGGCGGCCATCGCCAACAACATCGCCAACCTGAGCACGCCGGGCTACCGGCGATACATGGTGGAGTTCGAGACGCGGCTGGCCGAGGCCCTGGAATCCGGCCGGCGGGTCGACCTCACCCGCATCCAGCCCGAGCTGATCCAGCCCCAGACGACGCCGGTGAACGTCTTCGGCAACGACGTCAGCATGGAGCAGGAGGTGGGCGAGCTGATGAAGAACGCCTCCGTGTACAAGGTGTATCTGCGGCTGCTGTCGAAGATGTACCGACAGATGGAGCTGGCCATCCAGCCCTAGCAAGGACGGAGTGCAGACATGGGCGTCAACGGCATTACCAACCCGGTGGACATCGCGGTGACCGGCCTGCGGGCGCAGTCGGCCCGGATTCAGGTCATTTCCTCGAACATCGCCAACGCCATGACCTCGCGGACGCCCTCCGGGCAGCCCTACCGCCGGCAGACCGTCGTGCTGTCGTCCCTGCCGGAGGAGATGGGCGGGGTGGAGATCCTGCGGATCGCCTCGGACATGCGGACCGACTTCAAGCGCGTGCTGGATCCCGGCCACCCCGACGCCGACGCCGACGGGTACGTGCTGATGCCCAACGTGGAAGTCCCCACCGAGCTGATGCACCTGGTGGCGGCCTCCCGCGCCTACCAGGCCAACGCCGTGGTGCTGAAGCGATATCAGGAACTGATGGACGTCACCGTGGAACTGCTGCGCTGAAAAGAGGAGACGCCATGTCCGGCGTGAACACGATTTCCGGGCTGACCCCGCCGCTGCAACCGGCCGGCGCCGCCGGCCCCGCGAACCGAACGGCCCCCGGCGGCAAGACGGACTTTGCCTCGATGTTCCTGGACGTCGTCGACGAGGTGGACCGCCACCAGCAGCAATCGGCCCTGGCCATTCAGGACCTGGTGGCCGGCCGCTCCCAGGACGTGCTTTCCGTCGTCTCTGAGGTCGCCAATGCGGACTTGAGCTTCAAGCTGCTCATCGGCGTGCGGAACAAGATCATCGAGGCCTACAAGCAGACCATGAACATGCAGCTGTAGGCCGCGACGGTCACAACGTCGCGTGAGGCCCATGGCAAAGAACGTGCAAAGCGTGGCGGCCCTGTGGCAGAAGGCGGGCCTGGCTCAGCGCATCACGCTGCTGACGCTGCTGCTGAGCTGCATCGGCGGCGCGGCGCTGCTGGTCAACTGGGCCCGCAAGCCCCGTCTGGTCCTTCTGTACAGCGGGCTGGCGCCCGAAGACGCCGTCAAGATCGTGGACAAGATCCGCGACGCCGACATCCCCTACGAGTTGAAGGGCGGCGGCACCGCCATCTACGTCCCCGAGGAAAAGGTGTATTCCCTGCGGCTGACCGCCGCCTCGCAGGGGCTGCCCACCGGCCAGCAGGCCGGCTACAAGATCCTGGACGACGAGGACATCGGCACCAGCCCCTTTGCCCAGCGGATCAATTACCGCCGCGCCCTGGAGGGCGAGCTGGCCCGGACCATCCAGATGCTGGAGGGGGTGGTGTCGGTGCGGGTTCACGTGGCCCGCCCGGAGCCGTCGCTGTTCGTGGGCTCGGAAAAGGAAAGCTCCGCCACGGTGGCCCTTCGGCTGAGGGCGGGGCACCGGCTGAGCCCGGCCAACGTGGCCGCCATCGTCCACCTGGTGGCCGGCAGCGTGGAGGGCCTGCGGGCGGACAACGTCGTGGTCGTCGACACCGCGGGAAACCTGCTCTCCGGCCAGACCGACACCGAGCTGGCCAAGGGCACCAACAGCTTCCTGGACTACAAGACCCGGGTGGAGAGCTACCTGGCCCGCAAGGCCGAGGACATGCTGGCGGCCGTGCTGGGGCCGGACCGGGCTTCCGTCCGCGTGGACGCCATCATCGAGACCAGCAGCCTGAGCGAAAGCACCACCACCTACACCCCGGACGGCCGCGTGGCCACCAAGGAGGAAGAGGAAATCAAATCCACCACCCCGCCGGCGGCGGCAGGGGGCGAGAGCGCGCGGCCGGCCGCTGCCACCAAAGAGTCCACCATGTCCACCGAGTACCTGGTCAGCAGCAAGATCGAGGAAAGGAGGGACCTGCCCGGAAAGATCAAGTCGCTTTCCGTGGCCGCCCTGGTGGACCTGTCGCCGGCCGAGGAGAAGACCGAGGGAGGCGCCCCGCCCCAGCCGGCGATCACCGAGAAGGACGTGAAGGCCATCATATGCAAGGCCACCGGCGTGACCGAGACCGACATCGAGGTGGTGAACGCGCCCTTCCGCCGGCCAGCCGCCCCCGCGGCCGAGGGCGCCCAGGCCGGCCCCGGAAACTGGGACTTCTACCTGGCTCTGGCCAAGCGCTTCAGCCTGGGCATCCTGGTGATCGGGGCGCTGCTGGTGCTGAAGATGTTCGGGCGGTCGAAGAAGGAATCCGCCGCGTTGGCCCTGGAGGGCGAGAGCGGAAGAGCCGGCCTGCTGGGCGCGAGGGAGGTTGAAACGAGTCCCGACCTGCTGCGGGCCCGCATCACCGACGCGCTTGCGAAGAACCCCGAGGAAGTCCGGCGCCTGTTCCTGACCTGGGTGCAGAGCGAGGAAGGAGAGGCCTAGGTGGGGTCCAACGGCATAAGGAAGGCGGCGACGCTGCTGATGAGTCTGGACCCGGCCACGGCCGCGGAGCTGTTGAAGTCGGCCGACCCCGAGACCGTCAAGCAGATCGCCGCCGAGCTGGCCTATCTCCAGGCCGCCGGATCCGGCAAGGCCCCGGCCTTGGCCGACCCCATCAAGGAGTTTTCCAGCCTGCTGGGCCCGGGCGGCGGGCGGCGGGGGGGAGACTTCGTCAGGAGGTTGCTGGAAGAGGCCCTGGGCGAGCCGCAGTCCCGCGAGATCATGAGCCAGATCGAGGACCTGGTAAAGGCCCGGGACCCGTTTCTCTCGATCCGCTCGGCCGGGGCCGCCGACCTGTCGAGGGTGCTGGCGGGGGAATCGCCGCAGGCGGTGGCGGTGGTGCTGTCGGAGCTGCCGCCGGCCAAGAGCACGGCGCTGTTGTCGCTGCTGAGCGAGGAAGTTCGGCTGGAGGCGGTGTGCGGGTTGACCGGGGGGGAGTCGGCCTCGGCGGAGGCGCGGCTGCGGGTGGCCCGGGTGGTGCGCGAGAGGCTTCAGGCCGCCAGCCGGAAAGAAACGCCCGAGGCCGACCAGGGCCAGCGGGAACAGAAGTTCCGCAAGGTGGCGGTGCTGCTGCGAGGCCTGGCGCCGGCGATGCGGGATCCGCTGCTCCAATCGATTACGGAAAAGGATGAGGAGGCCGGCAACGCCGTCAAGAGCCTGATGCTCCTCTGGGAGGACATTCCGGCGGTGCGAGATCGTTCCCTTCAGGAAGGGCTGCGCGGGGTGGATGCCCGCCGGCTGGCCTTGGGCGTGGTAGGGGCCGACGAGGCCATCCTGGCCAAGCTCCGCGCCAACATATCCGAGCGGGCCAACGCCATGCTGGACGAGGAGCGGTCGCTGCTGTCGTCTCCCAAGGCCGAGGACGTGCAGCAGGCCCGCGAAGCCATCCTTCAGGTCCTGCGCGAGATGAATGCCAAGGGCGAACTGGAGTTTGAGGAAGCCTGAGCCCATGCCCGCACGCTTGACAATTCGTCTTCCCGGGCGGGTGGCGGCCGCCCGGGCCGTCGCCGCCCGGGCCGACTCCGCCCCCGCGACCGCCGCCGCGGTGGCCGCCGCCGCTGAGGCCGCCGGCCCGGACGCCGGCAAGCACCTGGAAGCCGAAAGGATGCAGCTCCAGCAGGCCAGGCAGGCCCTGCTGGACGCCGCCGGAAAGTTCCAGCAGTCGCAGCAGCAGTTCCTGCGGCAGGCCGAAACGCAGCTCCTGGACCTGGCCGTGGACATAGCCCGGAAGATCCTGATGCGGGAGATCGAGGCCGGCCGCTACGAGATCGAACCCATCGTCAAGGAGGCGCTGAGGCGGATCCCCGCGCACCAGGACGTCGTGGTTCACCTGCATCCGGATGACTGGTCCAGGTGCCAGTCGGCCCAGCCGTCGGAGGCCCCGCCCGGATCCGCCCACGTCCGCTTCGTGTCGGATGCCGGCGTCAGGCGGGCCGAGTGCCTGATCGAAGGGCCCGAAGGCGTGGTGGAATCGGCCGTCGAGACCCAACTGGGCGAGATCGCCCAGGGTCTGAAGGCTCTGGAGTAAACGGTGTCGACCTTGGATTTGAGCAAGTACAGCCAGAAGTTGCAGCAGCTGGACCTGCTGCCCTGCCGGGGCTCCGTGGTGCGGGCCGCCGGGCTGACGGTGGAGTCCAAGGGGCCGCCGGTGGGCGTCGGCCAGCTCTGCGAGATCTACCTCAGCGACGGTCGGCGGGTGCTGGCCGAGGTGGTCGGCTTCCACGACGAGCACCGGGTGCTGGTGCCGCTGGAGGGGATCGAGGGCATCGCCCTGAAGGACCCCGTCGTGCTGCGCTCGGCCCCACGCTACATCACCCTGGGGCCGGGCATTCTCGGGCGGGTGCTGGACGGGCTGGGCAGGCCCATCGACGAGAAGGGCCCGCTGGGCGGCTCGGACCACAGGCCCCTGGACAACGCCTCCCCCCCGCCCCTCAGCCGACGACGCATCACCGAGCCGCTGGTCTTCGGCATCCGCGCCTTCGACGGGCTGCTCACCTGCGGCAAGGGCCAGCGCATCGGCATCTTCTCCGGCAGCGGCGTGGGCAAGAGCACCCTGCTGGGCGAGGTCGCCCGCGCCAGCGAGGCCGACGTCAACGTGCTGGCGCTGGTGGGGGAGCGCGGCCGGGAGGTGCGCCACTTCCTGGAGGAGTCGCTGGGCCCGGACGGGCTGGCCCGCAGCGTGGTGGCGGTGGCCACCTCGGACGCCTCCCCCATTCAGCGGGTCAAGTGCGCCTTCACCGCCATCACCATCGCGGAGTACTTCCGCGACCAGGGCAAAGACGTGCTGTTCATGATGGATTCCCTGACCCGCTTCGCCCAGGCCCAGCGCGAGATCGGGCTGGCCGCCGGCGAGCCGCCCACCACCAAGGGCTACTGCCCCAGCGTCTTCAGCCTCATGCCCAAGCTCACCGAAAGGCTGGGCCAGGCCAAGAAGGGAAGCATTACCGGCATCCTCACCATTCTGGTGGAGGGCGACGACCTCACCGACCCGGTCGCCGACAGCGTCCGCTCGCTGCTGGACGGGCACATCGTGCTGGCCCGGAAGCTGGCGGAGCTGGGGCACTACCCCGCCGTGGACATCCTGGGCAGCGTCAGCCGGCTGATGAATTCGGTGGTCAGCCCGGAGCACCTGCTGGCTGCGCAGCGCTTCAAGGCCATCTACGCCACCTACCAGGGGGCCGAGGACCTGATCAACATCGGCGCCCTGGCCCCGGGCACGAACCGGCGGATCGACAAGGCCATATCGCTGATCGATCGGGTGAACGAGTTCCTCATTCAGCCCATCGGCCAGCGTTCCGGCTTCCAGCAGACCCTCCAGCGGCTCTTGGAGATCACCAAGTCGTGGGATTTCCTCTTGCCGGCGGAGGAGGAGAACGTGCCGGGCGGAGGCGCGACCCGGCCTGAGGAGGGCGGCAGGTGAGGCGCTTCCGGTGGCCATTACAGCGTCTGCTCGAGGTGACGCGGCAGCGGGAGTTGGCCCAGCGGGCAGAGCTGCTGGGTGTCTCCCGGGAAATGGCCAGGGTCCGCCACGAAATCGCCCGCCGACGCAGGATCATCCGCGCCTCCCTGATCGAGCTGAGCAAGAAACAGCTGCCGGCCAGGATGCTCCAGCAGGAAGTGGTCATGGTCTGCTCCGCCAGCCGGGAAAGGGAAATCAAGCAGCTCAACGAGCAGTTGAAGGACCTGGAACGGCAGCGGAAGGAAAAGACCGCCCGGCTGATCAAGACCAAGAACTCGCGGGAGACGCTGGAGAAGATGCGCGAAAGGGCCCGGCAGGCCCATTGGAGGCAGCAGCTGAAGGTGGAGCAGAAGGAGCTGGACGAAGTCGCGCACGTGTCCTTCGCTCACCGTTCGCGGAAGGACCCGGCCGTGAGAGAACCGGCGGGAGGCCGACATGACTAAGAAGCGACTGGCGCTGTTCGGGGGGCTGCTGATGCTGAGCTTTGCGGCTTCCTGCGGGATTTCCTTCCTGTTTGTCTTGCGGCCGGCGCCGCGGCCGGCGGCGGGCGGGCAGCAGGCGGCCGCGACCCAGCCCGCGCCGTCCGTTTTGAGTCTGGCGCCGGCCATCGGCGAACTGGAGCAGCTGGGCCCTGCGGAACAGCAGTTGGCGGAGCTGCTCAGGGAGCTTCGCGGCCGACTCGCCGAGTCTCGCCAGAAGCAGCGCGAGCTCGCCGAACAGGAGAAGCGCATCCGCATGACCCGTGAGCTTCTCAAACAGCAGGCCCAGGAGCTGGAAGACCTGCGGATTCGGCTGGTCGGGCCCTTGGCGGAGCTGAAGAAGGCCAAGGCCGAGCTGGAGCAGACCCGCATCGCCGTCGACCAGCAGGAGAAGGCCAACCTGAAGCGGACGGCCACGATTTACGAAAAGATGGACCCCACCAGCAGCAGCAGCATCTTGAAGGAGATGTGCTCGAACAAGCAGGAAGAGGACGCGGCGAAGATTCTGTACTACATGTCGGAGAAGTCGGCTGCCCGGTGCCTGGGGGAGATGGCCGATAAGGCCCTGGCCGCCAAGCTGTCGGAGATGCTCAAGAGGATCAGGGAGCAAGGCTGAGGCCGTGGACATTGCCACGATCATCGGAGTGCTTGCCGGATTCCTGCTGATCTTCCTGTCCGTGGGCAGCGGTCCCAGCCACGGCGCCGAGTTCTTCCACGTGCCCTCGCTGATGATCACGGTGGGGGGCATGTTCTCGGCGACCCTGACGCACTTCTCCCTGGGCCAGGTGCTGAAGATCGTCTCTCTGATCAAGAAGACGGTGTTCTGCAAGCTTCCGCAGGAGCAGGACTTGATCCAGAGGATGGTCAACTACTCCGCCATCAGCCGCCGCGACGGGGCCCTGGTCCTGGAGCGGCAGATCCCCGAGGCAGGCGACCCCTTCCTGGCCAAGGGCCTGCAGATGGTCGTGGACGGGATCAAGGAGGAGGAGGTCGCCCAGGAGCTTACCAAGGAAATCGACTGCCTTCAGCAGCGGCATGAGCAGGGCAAGCGCGTGCTGGAGTTCATGGGTTCGGCCGCCCCGGCCTTCGGGATGATCGGCACCCTGATCGGGCTGGTGCAAATGCTGGGTAGGCTGAAGAACCCTGAAGAGATCGGCGGGGGAATGGCCACCGCCTTGATCACCACCTTCTATGGGGCCCTGATGGCGAACCTGCTGTTCCTGCCCTTGGCGGGCAAGTTGGGCATTTACTCCAGGCGCGAGGCCATCCTGAGGCAGATGGCCCTGGAGGGGCTGCTGAGCATTGTCCGGGGCGAAAGCCCCACCGCGGTGCGGGAGCGGATGCAGGCCTTTCTGTCCGCGAAGAACCGCGAGGAACTCAAGCCGAGCGTCTAGATGGCACGACGGCAACTGGCAGAATCCGAGCCCCCGCCCACGGCGGGAGATGCCCCGTGGATGGTGACGTTCAGCGACTGCATGACGCTGCTGCTGTGCTTCTTCGTCATACTGATGACCTTCTCTTCCTTCGACGACGCCGCCCTCAGCCGGCTGGCCGGCTCCTTCGATTACAGGGCGGTTGACAGCCCCACGGACATCAAGCGGACGATCAAGGACTCGGTGGTGCCCCCCAGGCCCAGGCAGATGGACCGCACCCAGGTCGGGAGCGAACAGCCCGCCGAGGAGCTGCTCAAGAGCATCAAGAACCCGCGCAAGCCCCTGAACATAGCCTTCACGGATGCCTATCGGGACAAGAAGCTCTTCCACATTGCCTCCGGGAGCTTGTTCTGGGGCAATGGCAGCAGCTTCGTCCAGTCCGGGCGGGACCGCCTGCGCATGATTGCCTCCTTCATGACGCTGGTGCCCTGTCAGGTCGTGATCGCCGAGATCCCGGGCGCCGAGGAGTCCGAGGCGGCCTTGGACCGGGGGCTGGAGCGGGCCTGGTCGGTCATGGATTACTTCACGGTGCAGGCGGCGCTGCCGGCGAAGCGCTTCCATATTTCGGCAACCCACGGCCAAGCCCCGGAACGCTTCGCAGGCCAGGCCGTGATGGAGATCACGCTGCTGGCAGGGAGCGTGTACGAATGATGGCACGCCCGAAAAAGCCCCCCGGCCAAGGCCGTTCCAAGAACCCCCCTTGGCTGGTGACCTTCAGCGACATGGTCACGCTGCTGCTCTCGTTCTTCGTGCTGTTGCAATCCCTCGCCCGCGTCCGCGACCCGGAACTGTTCTTCATGGGCCAGGGCTCCTTCCTCAGGGCCATCAAAACCTTCGGGCTGCCGGGCTGGCTTACGGGCATGCAGGACAAGTTCAAAAGCGAACACCTGAAAGTCAAGCACTCCAGCGAAGAGGCTCAGGAGGAGAAGCCGCGAAACCGGCTGCTGGACGCGGAGGACGAGAGCATCCGGGAGGCCTTCCAGAAGATCCAGCAGGCGATTGATACCCGGTCCGTGGACCTGCCCGATACCCCCATGGAGACGGCCGCGACCCCGATCCGGTTTCCACCCGGCGAGGCGAACCTCGACCGGTCGGCAAAGGAGTGGCTGACTCGTTTTGCACTGGACCTCAGAGACAGCCGCGTGCCTGAACACACCAGGGTCCACGTGCTGGGACTGGCCCCGGACGTGCAGGCGGGAAGGCAACAGTGGCTGGTGTCGGCCAAGCGGGCCTGGGTCGTCGCCGATTCCCTCCACAGGGCCCTGTCCTTCGGGGCCGAAGCTTCCCCGTGGGACATCAGCTCGCGCGGGGCCGGGGCCGGCGGGGAAGTCTGGCGAAAACTGGGCGGGGACGCCAAGCGGTCCTTCATCGTGATAGCCATTGAAGGAGCCAAACGACATGGCGGATGATGCTGAAGAGCAAGTTGCCGAGGCCCTGGGAGAGGCCGAAGGCCCCGATGCCCAAGGCGGGATGGGATCGCGGCGGTGGCTGATCGTGATCGCGGCGGCGGTGCTGCTGGTGGGCGCCAGCGGGGGGTTGGGCACCGCCTGGCTGTTTCGGGGCGAGGGCGGCCCCCCGCCGCTGCAGGAAGGTCAGGTTCCCCAGGCCCCGCAGCGGTCGGGGGGCAAGCAAGACCAGTTCGTGTACTATGACTTTGAACCCATTACGGCCAATCTGGATGAGTCGCGGCTGGCTCGATACATCCGCGCCACCATGACCTTGGCCTTCAAGCCCGAGAACTTCAAGCTCGCCACGGAGACCATCGAGAAACGGCTCCCGGAACTGAGGAGCCGGCTGACCGTCTACCTGTCCGGATGCACCCTGGAGGATGTCCGCGGCCCCAAGAACCTGAACCGAATTCGGCGGGAGATCCAGGATTCGTTAAACAGGGACCTGTGGCCTGGCGGCAACCCCCTGATTGAAGAGGTCTTTTTCAAGGAGTTTGTGGTTCAGTGAGTCCGGCTTCAACACAGAGCGACCGGAACACCATCCAGCAGCTGCTTCGGCTGGCCGGGGCGGGCGGGCCTGCCGCCCGGACCGACCTGGAGACGGCCGAGTACGACTGGCGCGTGCCCTGCCGCTTCGTGCCGGCGGAACTGAAGAAGCTCGGGCGGTTCGTGCAAGAGGTCGGTGAGCGAATTTCCCAGGGCTTGGGGGCGCTGCTTCGCATGCCGCTGAAGCTCGACCCGGCCCCGATGAAGCAGAGCTACGCCGGGGACCTGCGCAGCGGCTTCTCGGAAACGGCGGGCTATTCCGTTCCGCTGGCCCTGGAAAGCGGCCAGGCCTGCGGACTCGTCTGCCTGCCGGCGGCAACCGCCCTGAGCTGGGTCAGGAGGCTTCTGGGTGCCTCGGCCGCCGGAGCCGATCAGGGCAAGCAGCTCAGCGAGGTCGAGCGCGGGCTGCTGTGGGACATCGCCGCCGTCGTGGCGGACGCCCTTTCCGCCGCCTCCAGGCCGGCCGGCGGGCCGGGCTTCAAGCACGTCGAGCGCCTTTTCCAAGCCCAGCCCGATTTGCCCGGCGAGGATGTCAGCGAGTATTGCCAGATGTCTTTCCGGCCGGAGACTCCTGCGGATGCTCCGCCGCTCTGCGTGCTGGTCCTGAGCGAGGTGCTGGCGGCCGTCTGCGCCGGCCAGGCCGGCAAGAGGGCCGAAAGGCCCGCTGAGGACGTCCGCAGGGACCTCCTCGGGCATCTGGAGAACGTGGCTGTGGTCGCCACCGTCCGCCTGGGAAGCTCGCAGGTGCCCCTGCGAGACCTCCTGTCGCTGGAGCCGGGCGACGTGCTGGTCACCACCCGGCGCGTGGATGAGCCGGTCGAGCTCCTGGTGCAGCGAAAGGTCGTGTTGTCGGGATTTCCGGCCAGGTCCGCCGGCAAGTATGCCCTGAAGATCACCGCCCCCGGGCCCACTCTCGCCAGGGGCCGGGCAGGTCGTCCTGGCTGAGCCGGCCGCATCCCTTCTGTCTTCAGGAAAGGAATCACACAGATGGCCAAGGCCAAGACAGCAAATGAGCCCGCGGAGGCCCCCGCCCAGGCCGCCGGCGCCGTGGAGGTCCAGGAAGCGGAGTTGCCCGAGGCCAGCGGGGCCGGCGCCGCCGCCGGCAGCGGGCAGATTGACATCCTGCTGGACACCACCCTGTCGGTGGAGGTCCAGCTTGGACAGGTCCAGACCCAGGTGCGGGAGCTGCTCCAGTTGGGCTCGGGGTCGGTCCTGACCCTGGACAAGCAGGTCGGCGAGCCAGTGGAGCTGTTCCTGCGGGGCACCCGCTTCGCCACCGGCCAGTTGGTGGTGGTGGGCGACCGGCTGGGTGTGAAGATCAGGGAGATCACCTCCCCCCGAGCGGCCGGGGAGGCGGCCGCCGCCGGCGAGTGACCGCGGGCTGTAAGCTTTTTCGACAATTCGTTTGATTTTCGCCCGTCCTGTTCGGGGATGCCATTGATTAGTTGTTGCTGGGCAAGGGTTTAGGGTTCTGGCACGCGGCGTGCTGTCCAGCTTCGTGGGACCGAACCGAACTGGAGAAGCCGGGTGAGAAGCAAGCTCATGGTGGTGGTTCTGTGGTCGCTTGCGGTGTGGCCCGCGGGCGGCGTGTATTCGGCGGCGCCTGTCCCTCAAGAGGCCGCGCCTCCCCAGCCCACCACGGCCGGCGCCTCGACCCAGCCGGCCGGCCCCACCTCCGGCGAGACGGCAGATACCGGTTTGCGGCTGGAGTTCGACGACCGCAACGGGGCGGGAACGCGCGGCGCGTTGTACCGCATGCTGGCGTACACGGTGGTCATCCTGCTGCTGGGCGGGACGGGGCTTTTTGTGGTCAAGAAGGTCCTGCCCAAGATCGCCTCGCGCCCGGGGAAAAGCGTCTCGGTTCTGGAAACGGTCTACCTGGGTCCCAAGAAGACGCTTCACCTTCTCCAGGTCGGTTCTCAGCGGTTCCTTGTGGCCGGCTCCCGCGATCAGATCTCGCTACTGGGCGAGGTGACCTCGGCATTCGGGGAGGCGGACGCCCCGGCCAGGGCCGGCGGCTTTGCCTCGGTCCTGAAAGGCCAGGATGGCGGCGGCTCCGACTCAGACAGGTTCTAGCGGAAGCGGCGTGGGGTTGTCCGGAAGGCCCCGGCCGGGCAGAAAAGCCAGAATGCCATGAATCTCAAATCCGTCCAGGCTGCGATGCTGCTGCTGCTTGTGTCCGGGCTGGCCGGTCCGGCACGGGGGCAAGCCCCCGCCAAGCCTCCCCCGCCGGAGGGCTCCATGCCCGAGATCGGGGACGTCTTGGGCGTCATCGAAAAGGCCGCCGGCCCGCAGCCCGACGGCCGCGGCAGGGACTGGTCCACCCCCGTGAAGCTGGCCGTGGTCTTCGCGGTGCTGGCCATCCTGCCCAGCCTGCTGGTGATGATGACCTCCTTCGCCCGGATCATCATCGTGCTGGCCTTCGTGCGGCGGGCGCTGACCACCCAGAACATCCCGCCGACCACGGCCATCATCGGGCTGGCCCTGTTCCTGACCATTTTCACCATGTCGCCCACCTTTGCGAAGATCAACCAGCAGGCGATTCAGCCCTATCGCAGCGACCGCATGAAGTTTGACGCCGCCTGCTCCAAGGCCAACAGCCTGCTCAAGGAGTTCATGATCCGCCACACCCGCAAGAGCGATCTGGCCCTGTTCGTGGAGATGTCGGGGATGAAGCAGCCGGAATCGCCCGCCGACGTCCCCACGCACGTGGTCATACCCTCCTTCGCCATCAGCGAGTTTCGTACCGCCTTCCTCATGGGCTGCCTGCTGTTCATCCCCTTCCTGCTGATCGACCTGGTGGTGGCGGGCGTCCTGCTCAGCACGGGCATGATGATGCTGCCGCCGGTGATCGTTTCCCTGCCGTTCAAGATCATCCTGTTCGTGCTGGTGGACGGCTGGCAGCTGCTGGCCAAGACGCTGGTGACGAGCTTCTACTGAGGCCGGCCATGAGCAATGATTTCGTTCTGCATCTCGGGCGGCGGGCGCTGGAAACGGCCCTGCTCTTGTCCGGGCCCGTGCTGCTGGTGACCCTGGTGGTGGGGCTGATCACCTCCATGTTCCAGGCCGTCACCTCCATTCGCGACATGACCATGGGCCTGGTGGTCAAGCTCGTCTTCGTCGGCCTGACGCTGCTGGTGTGCGGCGGCTGGATGCTCCAGATCGCCGTGGGGTTCGCGACGGAGATGTTCAACCACATGCAGACGGTCGGGCGCTAACCATGGACCTGTGGATCGCAGTTTTCCTGCCCTTTGCCCTGTTGCTGGGGCGGATCGGCGCCTTCTTCTCGGTGCTGCCCCTGTTCAATTGGAGCCTGCTGCCGGTGCGGGTCAGGGTGTCGCTGGCGGTGCTGACCACTATCTTCTTTGCCGTGGTCCGCCCGGTGCACATCGACGCCGCCCAGGTCGGTTGGGTTGAGGCGGCCATGCTGCTCACCCAGGAGGTCCTGCACGGGCTGGCCCTGGGCCTGGCGGCAAGCTTGATCTTTCTGGCCGTTCAGCAGGGAGGGGCGATCATGGGCATGCAGATGGGCCTGGGCGACGCCGGCATCATCGACCCGGTGACCAGCGAGCCCTCGCTGCCGGTGGGGATGTTCTTCGAGACGGCCTTCGTGCTGCTGTTCCTGGCCGCCGACGGGCACCACCTGTTCCTGATGCTCATCTCCAAGAGCTACGACGTGTTTCCGGTCGGTTCCGGGCTGAACACGGCGGCTGTGGCCGGCGCCCTGGTGCAGGCCGGCTCGGCCATGCTGCTGCTGGCCTTGAAGCTGGCGGCCCCGCTGCTGGCGGCGTTCCTGGTCCTGGCCGTGGTGCTGGCCATCCTCGCCCGCGTCCTGCCGGAGATGAATATCCTGCTGACCAGTTTCCCCTTGCGCGTGGGGCTGGGCTTGTTCATGGCCGCCATCATCATTCCCTCCCTGGACTACTTTACCGGCGAGATCGCCGATTGGATGAGCAAGTTACTGGCTTCGTAGGAGAGGCACGGGCCGACCATGGCGGACAAGCCGGCGGCAGAACGCAGCGAAAAAGCCACGCCCGAGCGGCTGCGCAAGGCGCGGCGCGAGGGCCGGGTGGCTCAGAGCACCGAGGTGCCTTCGGGGCTGATGGTGGCCCTGCTGCTGATCGTGTTGGCCCTCACCGGCCCGGCCCTGGGCCGCCGGTTTGCCTCGGCGATTCGGGCCGGCCTTTCGTACACGCTGCCGGAGTCGCTGGACGCCGGCGTGCTTCCGCTGCGGCTGAGTCAAATGGCGGCCAGCTCGCTGCTCGCGCTGCTGCCCTTCCTGCTGGCCGGCCTCGCCGTCTCCGTCTTCGGCGGGCTGCTGGTGGGGGGGTGGGCCTTTGCGGCCAAGCTTCTCAGCCCCGACCTCGGCAGGATGTCTCCGGTAAAGGGACTCAAGAACCTGTTCTCCCTGCAGGCGACGGTCCGGCTGCTGACCTCGATGGCCAAGCTGGTGCTCATCCTGGTGATTGTCTACTTCTCCCTCCGCGGCCGGCTGGCGTTGTGCCTGTCTCTGAAGTGGGCCAGCGCCGGGCAGAGCCTGCTGGTCATGGCCAAGCTGGTCTTTGGGCTGATGACCCGGATCGCCATCGCCCTGCTGGCCGTGGGCATCGTCGACGCCTTCTTCCAGCGCTGGAAGCACCGCCGCGATCTGCGGATGACCCGCCAGGAGGTGAAGGAGGAGATGAAGGAGCACGAGCTGTCCCCGCTGGTGCGGACCCGCATCCGCTCCCTGCAGCTCAGCATGGCGCGGAAGCGGATGCTCAAGCAGGTCCCGCTGGCCGACGTGGTCGTGACCAACCCGACCCACCTGGCCGTGGCCCTGAAGTACGACGCCCACACCATGCAGGCCCCGCAGGTGGTGGCCAAGGGGGCGGACTTCCTGGCCGAGAAGATCCGCCAGATCGCCGCCGACCACGGGGTGCCGATCGTGCAGCGCCCCGCCCTGGCCCGCACCCTGTACGACACCGTGGAGCTGGGCCAGGTCATCCCCGAAACCCTGTTCGTGGCCGTCGCCGAAGTCCTGGCCATGATCTACCGTTTGCGAAACAAACGCCGCAACCTGACCGGAAGTGACCAGACCGAATGAGCCCTGAAGCCGAAAGCCCCCTGAGCCGGCTGTTGCCGGGTTCCCGATCGGTCGGCTTGAACAGGCTGATCGCCAACAACGACATCGCCTTCGCCATCGGGCTGGCGGTGGTGCTGGCCACGCTGCTGGTGCCGCTGCCGACGTACGTGCTGGACATGCTGCTGGCCTGCAGCATCGCGGTGGCGCTGGCCACCATGGTCATCGTCCTGTCGGCCAGGGAGTCCATCGAGATCCCCGCCTTTCCCTCACTGCTGCTGCTGGTGACTCTGTTCCGGCTGTCGCTGAACGTGGCCTCGACCCGGCTGATCCTGCTGCAGGCCAACGCCGGCGACATCATCAACACCTTCGGCCAGATCGTGGTCGGGAACGTGCTGACCGTGGGGCTGGTGATCTTCCTGATCCTGGTGGTCATTCAGTACATCGTGATCACCAAGGGCGCCGAGCGCATCAGCGAGGTGGCGGCCCGGTTCAATCTCGACGCCATGCCCGGCAAGCAGATGAGCATTGACGCCGACCTGAACGCCGGGCTCATCGGGGAGGAGGAGGCCCGCCAGCGCCGCCAGAAGATCGTCCGGGAAAGCGAGTTCTACGGGGCCATGGACGGGGCCAGCAAGTTCATCCGCGGCGACGCCATCGCCGGGCTCATCATCACCGCCATCAACCTCATCGGCGGGTTCGTCATGGGGCTGACGCGGGGGATGACCTACGGCGAGTCCATCCGCTCCTACTCCATCCTGGCCATCGGCGACGGGCTGGTCACGCAGATCCCCGCCGTCATCATCTCCACCTCCGCGGGCTTCCTGATCAGCAAAACCTCCACCGACCGCAGCCTCAGCCATGACCTGGTCCATCAGGCCCTGGCCAAGAGCCGGCCGCTGGGCATTGCGGCGTTTCTCTTCGGGGCGATGGTTTTCGTGCCCGGCTTCCCGAAGTTGCCCTTTGTCATGCTGGCCCTGGGCAGCGGCCTGCTGGCCAGGAGATTGAGCCGGGCGGAAAAGGAGCAGGAGACGGCCGTGGAGAGGGGCAAGCCCGCCCCGGACATCGAGCAGGTCACGGTGGAAGAGGCCCTGGACGTGGACAAGATCTGCGTGCTGGTGGGCCCCAGGCTGGTCAAGGCCATCGATCCCCGCAGGAAGGACAACGTTTCCCACCGGATCACGCCGCTGCGCCGGAAATTCGCCCAGCAGTACGGGATCGTGCTGCCGCTGGTCCGGCTTCGGGACAACGTCTCGCTGGATCCCAACGCCTACGAGATCCGGCTGTACAACCACCTGGTCGGCCAGGGCCGGCTGGAGCCGGACAAATTCCTCGCCATGGACCCCGGGACGGTTCAGAAGCCCATCTCCGGCGATCCCACCCGCGAGCCGGTCTTCGATCTGCCCGCGCTGTGGATCCGGCCCGAGCAGAAGGAAGAGGCCGAGGTCAGCGGCTACACCGTGGTGGACCCCGAATCCGTGCTGGTGACGCACCTGTCCGAGACCCTGCGCAGGCACGCCTACGAGCTGCTCAGCCGCGACGACGTGCAGAAAATGGTCAACTGCCTGCGAGAGAAGCAGCCCGCCCTGGTCGATAGCGTGATCGGGGACCTGGTCCCCATCGGATTGCTGCATCGGGTCTTGCAGAACCTGCTGCGGGACGGCATCCCCATCCGCGACCTGGCCCAGATCCTGGAGGTGCTGGGCGACAGCGCTCATCGCACCAAGGACCCGGCCGTGCTGACGGAACTGGCCCGCAAGGCGCTGGTCAGGACGATCACCGAAAAGTACGCGGACGTTTCCGGCCGCATCATCGCCATCACCCTGGAGCCGGCCCTGGAATACGAACTGAGCAACAGCACCGGCAAGGAGGCCGAAGGCGAGATGCTGTCGCTGGCTCCGGACCGGGCGCTGGCCCTGGTGCGGGCCGTCTCCGAGGCCTGGCAGGCGGCCATGGAAAAGGGCCATGAAAAGGTCGTGCTGCTGTGCGATTACCGGGTGCGGCTGCAACTGGCGAACATGGTCTGCCGGCAGGTGCCGCAGTTGCCGGTGCTGGCCTACGACGAGATTGCCATTGGGACGAAAATTGATTCGGTCGGCGTGGTCTCTCTCACCGGGCAGCTCACCGAGGCCGGTGCCCTCACCTAGCGGCCGCTGCCTCGGCCGGGAGCCCGCCGACGTTGGGACGCGATGCATAGGCTGGCTTTGACAAGCGCGGTGATGGGCCTGTTCGTGCTGGCCGGCGCCGCCTGGCTGGGCGGGTGCTCCACCTTCACCTGTGCCCTGCGCGGGCTGATCGGCGGGGTCATCATCTACCTGGGGGCCCGCGTCGCCCTCAAGCTCCTCGCCAGCATCGTCGCCGACACCATCGTCAAGGCAAAGATGTCGCAGAATCACAAAGCTGAGAAGCTGAACCCGTGAGCGTGGAAACCGAAAAAACCGCCGCCGCGATGCCGGCCGAGGCCCTGCGGGGAAAACTCAACGAGGCCTACGCCCGGCACGCCCACGACCTGCTCCAGGAGAAGCTGATCCTCGATCACCTGCCGCTGGTGTGGCATATCGTCCAGAGGGTGGTGGCCCACCTGCCCCGCAAAGTGGACCTGGAGGACCTGGTTTCCGCCGGCACCCTGGGTCTGGTCCGCGCCGCCCGGCAGTTCGACCCCTCCCGCAAGGCCGAGTTCTCCACCTATGCCTATATCCGCATCCGCGGGGCCGTCATTGACGAGCTGCGGGGAAGGTCGTTCGTTCCCTCCGGCGTGCACGCCCGCATTCGCGCCATCCAGGAGGCCTATCAGGCATACATTACGACGAACGGCCGCCCGCCCGCGGACGAGGAGCTGGCCGACCAGGCCGGCATGTCACTGGGCCGGTACTACCGGACCCTGGAGGAGGCCCGGAATCACCAGTTCCTCTCCCTGCACGGCCTGACGGAGGAGAGTCCGCCGCTGCCGTCTTTCCTGCCGGCCGACCAGACCCCCTCCCCGTACCAGCAGGTGGAGCGAAAGGAACTCATCGAACGGCTGACTCGCGCCATCCAGGAGCTGCCCGACAAAGAGCGCAAGATCATCCTGCTGTATTACGAGCGCGATCTGACCATGAAGGAGGCCGCTGCGGTCCTTGACATCACCGAATCGCGGGTGAGCCAACTGCATGCGGCGGCCTTGTTCAAACTGTCCATGAAGCTGAGGAGCACCCAATGAGCCCAGACAGTGACAACGTCGTGCGCGGGCCTGGAGCCAGCGGCCAGGTATGGGGGGTCACCCCCGTGTCCGACCACAACTCCAGCGGCCATCCCCGCCCCGGCCAGAAGAGGAAAGTCAACCGCAGGAAAAACAAGGACAAGAAGCGGGCCGTCGAAAAAGCGCCGCCGGTCGACGCGGACCGGCAGGACGAATCCGGACAGGACCGGGAGCCGGCCGACGGGCAGCCCACGGTGGACTTTCTGGCCTAGGCGTCGGCGCCCCGCTGACAGGGAGGTTTGTCATGATGAATCGAACGCAGGGCGGAGTCCTCAAGAAAGACACGGTCCGCATGGCCGAAGGCCACGGCCTTATCGGCGGCCCGGCCGGGCAGCCGGGGCAGGCTTCCGGCCCGGCCGCCCGCATCGTGGAGCAGGGCCAGACCGGCGTGCTCATCGAAGTGACGTGCGTGTGCGGCCGGAAGACGCAGTTGCAGTGTGATTATGCCCCGGCCCCGGCTCCGGCCCCGGCCTGAGGGATTCCGGCACGGGGCTGTTACTGGGCAGGACGTGGACAGGGGGGATTTGAAGGGATCTGAACATGAAGAAGCACAGGGTGAAGATGCTGGCCCCGATGTACATCGGGATGGCGGCCTCGTTGGCGGGTTGCTGGCAGATGCCGCCAGGCAGCTCTCCGCAGCCGGTGCCGCCGCCTGCTCCTCCGAAGCAGGCGGATCATCTCGGACAGGCGTCCATTGAGTATGAGCCCGAGCCGGCCGTCAAGGTCGACGACACGGTGAAGACCGCGCTGATGTGGGCGGACAAGGCCAAGCAGGCGATGGATACTGTCGTCCGGCTGCAAGCGGACAACCGCGGGCTGGAGGACAGGAACAAGAGGCTGCTGGAACAGGTGGCCGGGCTGCAGGGGGAATTGGCGCAGGCCCAGAAGGAGCTGCGTGATGCCAATGAGCTGCTGCTGGAGATGCGCCAGGACCTGGACCGGTGGAAGACCAACGTGCTGGGATTCCGGGAGGAGTTGCGGGCGGCCCACCAGGCCCAACTGGAGGCCATGAGGCAGGTTATCATATTGCTGGGCGGACAGCCGGTGGCCCAGCCCGCCCAGAAGGAATCGGCCAAGACAAACAAGACAGCAGGAGAACCCGGTGCGTAGGGCGGCCACTTTACTGGTGTCGGTACTGGCGGCCTGGGCTTGTGGCGGCTGCGGCCCGGAAGTCGAGCAGCCCGGGATCGGCTTCTACCTGCCCCGCCCGCGGGACCTGGCCCGGATCAAACGCGTGGTCCTGGTCGAGCTGGTTTACGATGGCCCGTACGCCGGCATGGAGTGGGAGACGACGCAGGCCTTGGCCAAGGCCATCGAGGCCAGGAACCTTTTCCACCTCGAGGTCGCCCGGGGCGACGATCCGGAACTGAAGGAGTTGCTGCACCGGGCCCAGGGGTGCAAGACCCTGAGCGACTTGGGGGAGCTGCGGAAGGCCTTTAAGTGTGACGCCGTGCTGGTGGGCTCCATCCGGCAGTACGAACCCTATCCGCACATGCAGATCGGGCTGTACCTGCAGTTGCTGGACCTCAAGCGAGGTCGGCTGGCATGGGGCCTGGAGCACACCTGGGACGCCATGGATCGGGCCACGGAGGCCCGCATCCGGGAATTCTTCCACAGACAGGTGGCGAAGGATCGGGGCCCGCTGGACTGGCAGATGGCCGCGGTAAGTCCAAGCGTGTTCCGCAAGTACGTGGCACACGAGGTGGCCGCGACCCTCCGCAGCGAGCCTCCCCCCGCCGAGCCGGCACGGAACTCCTTCTTTGCGCTTGTGAAGAAAACCTTTAGAAGAATCCGGGATAATTGAGAAAAGGTTCAAGTTGCCGTCCGAATCCACGACAATTCAGTTGGCAGAGGATAGCCTCCGGAGATGAATGGTGCGAATTGAAGGCACAAATGGAGCCCAGCCGCAAGATCTGCCGGGGACCGAGCCGCCTTTGCCGAAATCTCCCCGACCCGCACCCGGCGGCACGCCTCCGATGGCTGAGGATACCCGCGTCGGCCCCGCAGACAAGCCCTACGTGGGTATGGCGATGGCCGGGCAGGAGGTCGAACACGCCGCCGTCGCCGAAGCGCGCAAGCTTCTTTTGGAAGGAAAGTTAGACACTCCGGAAGCCGCTCGCCGGGCGGCCCAGGCCATTCTCGACCTCGGCCCGTAAGCCCCGCCGAACCGGCTGCTCCCCCTGTCTCCAAGTCTGGCCCCTGCCGGTAGCCCCTGCTGAAACAACGCCTTAGCGATCCATGCATCCCCTGTGCTCCGCGGCCGGGCAGGCCTGCGCCGGCCGCCAGGCCGGCTGGGTCCAACAGCCCGCGCCGGGACCCTCCAGGTATTTCACGAAGGAAACTCGATGAATTTCCAGCCGCCCGGGTGCGGTTTGGCCGGCTTCAGGGGCTCAGCCTGCCTGCTAAGTGTAGTTCTGAGGCTGGTTTTGCTCCCGACTGCCTGACCGACGCATCACCATGGGAGGGAACCGATTAGGTACGTCCTTTCCCCAGCCCCCGGGGGCAAACAGTATCTGCGGCGGGTCTGGCTTGCGGGTGTCGGCAGGCGATAAAGCCGGAGGATTCGCCCCGGCCTCACCTCAGGCGGGGGCTGTTTTTTTCGCGGCCTACTCAAGTTATCACGCCAGGCTTCGATAATTGACTTCAGCGGTAAAGGGCGCGTTGCCCTTTCCCTAGGGACTCTATCGCCTCCTGAGCGAGTCGAGACGGCAGCCTGGAAAGGTGAGTCTCGGGGGTGAGGAACAAATGGGTCCTCCTGCGGGACCCGGACAGTAAAGGACAGGAAACTTAGGGAGAAGACAAATGCTTGCAATCAAGAACAACCTAATGGCCGAGAATGCCGCAAGGCACTTGGGCAAGAGCTATGACGCCTTGGCCAAGTCGGTCGAGAGGCTGTCGTCCGGCCTCAGGATTAACAGTGCAAAGGACGACGCGGCCGGGTTGGCCGTCCGCGAGTTGGTGCGTGCTGACATTGCCGTGCTGCGGCAGGGTGCCCGGAACGCCCGTGACGCGGTCAGCATGCTCCAGACGGCTGAAGGAGCCATGGCGGTCATCGACGAGATCCTGGTCCGCATGCGTGAGCTGGCCGAGCAGGCCTCCACCGAGTCGTACTCGGGCCCTCAGCGGAGCATCATGAACTATGAGTTCGGGCAGATGGCCGCTGAGATCGACCGGATCGCAAAGAACACCGCGTTCAACGAGATGAAGCTTCTGGACGAGGAGACCGAGACCCTCCAGATCCACATCGGCACCCAGGAGATGATTGATATCGTCTCCGACGACATGACCGCCGCCGGGCTGGCCATCGGTGCCACCAAGGCCACGGGCACCTACGAGACCTGGGTCGCCGACCCCGACGCGGACTGGGTCACCGTCACCGCCTCGGGCCTGCTGAACATCACCTTCGCCGACCAGGAAGCGATCCCCGACGACTACCTCATTGACGTCACCTTCGACAGCACCTTTGGCGGTGACGGCGCCTACACCATGCAGGAAGCCGCCGACGCCATCAATGCCCGCTCCCGAGCCGTCCGGGGCTACGACGCCGCCACCGTCGTCCAGGACAACGCCACCGGGATGTACACCATCCACATCCAGGCGGAAGAGGGCGGAATCTGGAACATCACCATCGCCGGTGACGGCGCCCTGGCCGCGGGCAGCACCATCGAGACGGCCGGGAACTGGAACACCGCCAACGGCAGCGGCACGGCCGTGTCCATTGCCACGGCGCAGTCGGCCCGGACGGCCCTGGACCTCGTCGCCGACGCCATCAAGATCAAGGACGGCTACCGCGCCCAGCTCGGTTACCTGATGAACCGTCTGGAGGCGGCCACCAGCGTTATCGACATCCAGGCGGAGAACCTCCTGGCTGCCGAGAGCCGCATTTCCGACGTGGACGTGGCCACCGAGACGGCCGCGCTGACCCGAAACCAGGTGCTGGCACAGGCCGGCATCTCCATGCTGGGTCAGGCCAACGTCATGCCGCAGATGGCGCTGAACCTGCTGGGGTAGTAAAACGCAACTGACCGTCGGGGAGGCGAAGTCCCCCTAAAACAAGGAAAACGCCGCACTCGAGCCCACGGATGGGCCGCCTCCCTCGGGTATTCGGCCACAGGGTCCCAAGGCTTCCGGGCCTTGGGTCCCTGCGGCCATCTTTTTGCCCCGCCGCGGTCGAAACGCTCAAGTTCACGCCGCGCCGTCCGATAATGGTGTTGGAAAGACCGGCCGTAGCCGCCCGAGTCAGTTCGGGCCCGGCCAGTCGGATCGGAGCCGAAAATGGGTCTGGCGCTTCCAGGCATCTTCTCCGGCATCGATACCGAGACGATCGTCTCGCAGTTGATGGAGATCAACCGCCGGCCGCTGTATCAGCTCCAGGACCGCGAGGCCCTGTGGCAGGCCAGGCAGTCGGCCGTCTCCGAGATCGAAAGCCGGCTCAGCAGCCTCAAGAGCCTGCTGTCGGGAATGCGGAACGGCGAATCCCTTCGCTCGGTCACGGCGACGTCGGGGAACACGGCCGTTCTGACCGCGACGGCATCGTCCGGGGCGGCCGAGGGGTCGCACCAGATCATCGTGGACCGGCTGGCCACGGCGCACAAGCTGGTGCACACCAGCGGCCTAGCCGGCCTGGACAGCCAGGTCGGGGCGGAGAAGTCCACCGCCCTGAACGCCCACGGCATCGATGACCCGAGCAAGCAGGTGACCTGGTTCACCACGGGCGCCAACGGCGCCACCTACACCTTCGACTTCGGCGACGAGGCGGACATCGACAACGTGGTGTTTGACCCCAGCAGCGACTACGGCATGAACGAGGTGAGGGACCTGATCAACGTCCGCAGCCAGGCGGTGGCCGGCTACGACGCCGCCAGCGTCGAGTTCGACAGCCAGACGAACCTGTACTACCTGCGACTGACCGCCAAGGAATCCGCCACCACCGGCGGCATGACCCAGACCCTGACCGCCGGCGACGCCATTGACCAGATCCACGACGACGACGACTGGAACAAGGCGGCCGCCGGCGCCGGGAAGCTCGTGTACACCTACAACGGGACCACCCGCACCGTTTACGTCACCGACGCAACCACGCTGGAAGGCCTGCGCGACCGGATCAACAACGACGGGGCCAATCCGGGCGTCAACGCCAGCATCCTGGAGTACAACGACACCTACCACCTGGTGCTTTCCGGCAGGAACACCGGGGCGGACTACGCCATCACCGTGGATGACTTCCAGACGACGTTGAACGGCTTCGACACCGGCGACTTCACCGAGACCCAGCAGGGCCTCGATGCCCGCATCCGCGTGGACGGGTACCCGCCCGACCCCGACTGGATCGAACGCAGCTCCAACACCATCACCGACGTCATCCCCGGCGTGACGCTCAACCTCGTGGGCACCAGCGCCCAGGCCGTGAACGTCACCCTGACCCGCAGCACGGTCAGCCTGAAAAACGCCCTGTACAGCTTTGTCGCCACCTACAACGAGCTGGTGAGCCAGATCGACACCTACACCGGGTACGACGAGGCGACCGGAACCGCCGGCCTACTTCAGGGCGACGCCACCCTGAGCGGCGTCATCGCCCGGATCCGCGAGGCGCTGGTGACGGCGGCCCCGGGCTTCCTGGACGGGGAAGACGCCTACACCCTGCCGGTGCAGATCGGCCTGAAGCTGGACCGCTACGGCACGCTCAGCATCGTCAACGCGTCCACCGACACCGACACCTCGCTGGACGACGCCCTGTCGGCGGACTACCTCGGCGTGCTGAGTCTGATCGGGGCCGTCCGCACCGGGGCGTCCGACGACGACTACGTTCAGTTCGTCAGCGCCGCCGAGTCCACCCTGGCGGGCTTTTACGACGTGGAGGTGGACTTCTATGCCGACGGCAGCATCCAGGCCGCCCGCATCAAGGGAGCGGACGAGTCGGAGTGGCGCTCCATGGACGTGGACGGCAACACTCTGCTGGGTGCCGCCGGCAACCCCGAGGTCGGACTGGAGCTGACGGCCGTTTCGGACGGCACGCCGGGCGAACACACCCAGTCCGCCCAGGTCCGTGTCCGCCAAGGGTTTGCCGGCGCCCTCTACGACATCCTCCAGGACGTCCTGGACGCCACAGACGGTGCCGTCACCCTGAAGAAAGGCGCCCTGCAGCAGACCATCGAGGAAATTGACCGCAAGATCGAGACCCAGCAGCAGCGCCTGGAGGCCCAGGAGCAGCGCCTGCGGGAGCAATATGCCCGGCTGGAGGCGATCCTGGCCAGGTTTGACGCCCAGCGGGGCGCCTTCGAGGCGATGTTCATGCAGCTAGAGGCGATGAACAGCTACAGACAATAAGGTGCCGCCATGGATGGGATCTCCGCCTACAAGGACCGTTCGATCAGCACGCAGACGCCGGGGAAGCTGATCGTGATGTTGTACGAGGGGGCGATCAAGTTCCTGTATCGAACCATCGAGGCGATGGAAACCGGCAATCACGAGGCCAAGGCCAAGGACCTCGAAAGAGCGGTGGCGATCGTCGACGAACTGAACGCGAACCTCGACATGGAGGCCGGCGGGGAGGTCGCCCAAAACCTTCGCCGGCTGTACAACTTCATGACCACGCATCTGACCCAGGCCACCATGCGCAACGACCCCCAGATGGTCCGCGACGTGATCGCCTGCCTGAAGGACCTCAACGAAGGCTGGAAGGCCATCACCTCCTAGCCCCGGCAGGGCTCGGAACGGATTCCGGGACGCCGGCCGGCCGCCGCCTTGAAGATGCCGCGCCTGCATCGGGCGGGCAGCCACCGGGCAGGCCGGGACAGAACCATGACGCTGTTCGACGAACGGTTCAGCAAAAACAAGGCCAGGTATATCCTCCAGTGCTCCCTGGCGGCGGTCTCTGTCATGGCGGTGCTGGTTATCCTGGACGCCATCGCCAACGCCGCCGTGATCGCGGCCCTGGGGGCCAGTTCGTTCATCGCCTTCACCATGCCCCAGACGCGGTCGGCCCAGCCCCGGTTCATGATCGGGGGCTACCTGGTGGGGGTGGCCGTGGGCACGCTGTGCCACGGCCTGTGCCTGCTGGTGCCGGCCCAGTCGCCCGTGCTGCAGCGCTACGTGTACGTGCTGTTCGGCTCGCTGTCCGTCGGGCTGGCCATCCTGGTGATGGTGATAACCAACACGGAACCCCCGCCCGCGGCCAGCCTGGCGCTGGGGCTGGTCCTGGGCGAATGGGGGGTCCTGACGGTCACGGTCGTGCTGGTGGGCGTGGTGCTGCTGTCGCTGCTCAAGCGGGCCCTGCGGCCGGTCATACGCAACCTGCTGTAGCGGCGGCGGGCAGCAGATGCGACCTCTCTGTCCCCAAGCATTCGCTTCGAGGCATCTCCCGGCTGGGCAAGCGTGTTATCCGACCGCCGCGTCCAGCCCGGCCTGGGCGGCCATCTGCACCACGGCGGCCAGGTGCTCGGCATCCTGCGGCCGGCCGGGAATCTCATAGGCCAGGCCGAGCCATTCGTACTTGGCCGGCGAGGATGGGTTGTAGGGCAGGAAGGCCACTCGTTTGAGCCCGGCCTGACGCATGAAGCCAATGATGCCGCGCAGGTTGTCCTGGGTGTCGGTGATGCCGGAGATCAGCGGCACCCGGATCTGGACGTTCCGGCCGGCCAGCCGCAGGGCGTTCCGCAGGACCTGACGGTTCGAGACGCCCACCCATTGGCGGTGCCGGGCGTCGTCCATGAGCTTCAGGTCGTACAGCACCAGGTCGGCCGGCTCCACGAGCCGTTTCAGGCGCGGCCAGGGACAGGCGCCGGCGGTTTCGATGGCCGTGTGGATGCCCTTGTTGCGGCAGCCGGCCAGCACGGCGGCGGCGAAGTCGGCCTGGGCCGTTACCTCCCCGCCGGTCAGCGTGACCCCTCCGCCGGAGTGGTCGAAGAACGGCCGGAGGCGGTCGGCCTTTGCCACGATGTACTCGGCGGCGACGAAGCAGCCTTTGATTTGCAGCGCCCCGGCGGGGCATTGCTCGGCGCACCGGCCGCAGGCGCGGCATTTGGCCCGGTCCAGCAGGTGCTCGCCTTGCCGCACGGCGTGCACGCCGGCCGGGCAGGCGGAAACGCAGGCCGCGCAGCCGACGCAGCGGTCGCGAATGAAGATCAGCTCCGGGGCGGGCCTGCGCGACTCGGGGCTGTGGCACCAGCGGCAGGAAAGCGGGCAGCCTTTCAGGTACACGGCCATGCGGATGCCGGGGCCGTCGTGCACGGCGAAGGTGTCGACGTCGAAGATCAGCCCGCGCGGGCCGGTCACGAACGGGCCTCCTGGCGGCGGATGTGATGGTCCTGCTGCTGGCGGCTGAGCATGGTGAAGTAGGCGCACCAGCCGCCCATGCGGACTCGCAGCGACCTGTATTTTTCCGGTTCGCGCTGGGCGGCCCGCAGCTCCTCGGTGTCCACCACGGTGAGCGTCATCATGGCTCCGCCCAGGTCGACCAGGCCGCGGACCAGCCCGGCCAGGCGGGCCGTTCCCTCTTGCCCTTCCACCAGCCGCCGGGCCACGCGCAGGTCCAGCGGCCCGCCCGCCGGCAGCCGGCGGTGATGCATCTTGCAGTAGGACAGGATGGCCGCGGGCAGGCCTTCGGTGTCCCGGCCCAGGGCGGGGGAGAAGTTGGAGGAGACCGGCTCGCCGGCCCGGCGGCCGTCGGGCGAGGCGCCCAGCCCCTCGCCGATGCCGATGTACCAGGAGAAGGTCGCTACGCCGCAAGGGAACTTGATGAGGGACTCGTGTGCCTGGGCGTGCCTGGCCACGCCGGCGATGAAGGCCTCAATCATGTCCCGGCCGATCGCGTCGGCCCGCTCGTCGTCGTTGCCGTATTTGGGCGCCGCCTCGAGCCGCTTGCGCAGGGGTTCATGACCCTCGAAGTCGGCCTGGAGCGCATCGCACAGCTCGGCCATCGTCGCCTGTCTGTCTTCGAAGATGACCGTCTTGACGGCCGTGAGGGAGTCAATGGCGTGGGCCGCGCCTTCGCAGAGCATGCCGAAGGTGCGGAACCTGCTGCCGCCGGCGGTCATGTCCCGCCGGGCGGCGATCGGGCCGTCGATCAGGGCGCTCAGCAGCGGCACCGGCGCGATGCCGCCGCGGTCGTCGATCGTCCGGACCACCTGGGCCGCCACGCGGGCGATCATGGCGTCCATCTGGCTCGTGAACGCCCCCCAGAGGTCGGCGAAGCTCTCGAACCGGCGGGGGTCGCCGCCGTCCGGCCCCTGCTGCGAGCCGTCCAGCCGCGACCGGCCCCGGTTCAACGCCCGCTCCAGGCACAGCATCGCGCTGAGCCGTTGGAAGCGGAAATCCGTCCGGCCGGGTATGATCACCTCCCAGCATCCGTCGTTGGTGTAGTCGCGGGCGTCGGGGGTGGGGATGCCTATCCCTTCCAGGGCCGGGATGATGGCCTCGTCGTTGAAGATGGCGGGCATGCCGCCGCCGTCCTTGAGCGTCTCGCAGACGGCCGCCAGCAGGTCGGCCGGGGTTTCGCGGTGCACGCGGACCGTCACCAGCGGGTTGGTCATGCGGTTGCGGCGGTAGCTGTCCAGCAGCAGGAAGGTCAGCGGGTTGGTGCCGTCCTGGCCGTCCGGCCGCAGGCCGCCGATGACGATGTTCTGGAGCCAGTGGTTGGTGGCGTCGAGGCGGTCGCGGTTCCGCCCGATCTGGGAGGAGGTGTAGTGGCGGGTGCGGCGGGTCAGGTCGAGCGGCTCGTCCTGGCGGCCCTCGGGGCGCTGCTCGTCGGTGGTCTGGGCCCGCTCGTTGAACTTCAGGCAGAAGCAGTCGACCAGCTCGGCGGCGGAGTGCATGTCGATGCGGCCGGCGTCGAGGTCGGCCTTCAGGTAGGGCCAGGCGTACTGGTCCAGCCGGCCCATGGCGTTGCCGTTCATGGTCGAGTGGAAGACCATGTGCAGCAGCCAGGCCGACTGGAGCGCCTGCCGGAACGTCCGGGCCGGCCCGGCCGGGGCCTGGCGCAGATCCTCGGCCATCCGGCGAAGCTCGGCGGCCCGGGCGGGG
>LJUF01000111.1 GCA_001303665.1 Phycisphaerae bacterium SM23_33
GACCAGGAAGAGGCCGCCACAAGGATTGCGAGGGATACCAGGCAGACGGCGAAGAATGGTGCTCTCATGTCACATTCTCCCATAGCAGAAATATCACCAGCGTGATTGTACTGGCCCGGCGGCACGGCTCAATCCGTGAGCCTGGATTCCCTCGCCTCGACTATCTGCCCACCCGATCCCTTCGGTCTTCGCCGAACCCAAGCCAGCCCGCCCAACGCCAGCAGCGACAGCGTCGCGCACCGTGGCGCCGGGTAGGGCGCTATCGTCCCCGTGAGTCCGCAAAGTACGATCCTCGATCGCGCGGACCGACAGCGGCAACGGACGCCCCGGTAAGCAACTACGCCGTCCTGCGGCACTTGCCCCGACTACGCCCGAGAGGACTCGAACCTCTGACCTGCGGTTTAGGAAACCGCCGCTCTATCCTGGCTGAGCTACGGGCGCTTGGCCTCTTCTGCTCGGAAAGTAGCGGTTTTCCGCTCGATTGCAAGGGGTTAGTCACTCCGCCCCCGTCCCGGTTCCGTTGCATGGTGTTGCATGGTGTTGCCCCTGCGCGCTGCGCATGCGCTGCGCGCCCGTCGTAGGTGCCCGTCGCCTTCGCCGTCTGGCAGCCCGGCCCGATCGGCGCCAAGCTCGGCAGCGCCGCCAGCGTTGGCGCGGTGTCCGCGATTCCAAGGTGCGCGTAGACGCCCAAGGTAAGCATCGGCGGTAAATGCCGCGCCAAGACCTGCGCGACCTTCGGGCTCGCCCCGCTTCGCACGACGGCCGACACGCAGGTATGCCGCAACGAGTGGAAGTCACACACCCGGCCGCTGGCGTCCCGGTAGGGTATCCCCGCCGCCCGAAGGTCCACGCGGACCGCCTCGACCACCTTCTCGGGGAGCCTGAGAACCGGCTCGCCGGCCGGCTTGTCGGCAAGCCACGGCCGCAGCGCTTCCGCAAGCCCGCGCGGCATCGGCTGCACGTCCTGCCGACGGTGCTTCGAGTACGCCGCCTCGACAGTCACGCTCGGCGGTTCGCCGTCGAGGTCGAAGGATTCCGGCGTCAAGGTCCGAATCTCGTTGGCGCGTAGCCCGGTCCCTACAGCGATTCGGTAGGCCATGGCGCGGTCCGGGCCGGACAGCCCGAGAACGGCCGGCCCCGTCTCCGCCGCCCGAATCAGCCGGCGGAGTTCATCGACGGTAAGGGCTCGCCGGTCATGGCGCCGGTCGAGCTTGACGTTGTACCCGGTAAGGTAGGCGAGCAGCCGCTCCGCCCTCGCGCACCGAGCGCAGCGCGCCAGGGCTTCGCAGCAGGCCGCCAGGGCGGCGTTGCCCTTGAGGACGATCCGGCTGCCTGTGCGCCAAGGCCGTCTGCAAACGTTCGCGAGAAGTCATTGAGCTTCCTGCCCTGTCACGAAACACGCCGTGCCGCGACGGGTGCCGGTCTCTATCAGCGGATCTTGAGCTTCAGCCTGTTGGCTGCCGGAGCCTCAAAGGGACCGGCCGACGGTTTCGTTTTGCTTCGCTTCGCGCCGAAGAAGTCGACGATGATCCGAACGGGCGAGCCGTCGGCATTCTCGTAGCCAAGCCCGGAAACCACGGTGCTGCCCAGCAGCTCGGTGGTCACGAGCGTGGTCGCGGCCTGGCGGGGTGCCGGGCCCAGCGTCACGTGGAGATGGACATGGCCGGCGTCTTCGACGATCTCGGGCTTGGGGTCCACGTCGGAGACGATCAGCGGGTCCTTCTCCTTGGCGTAGGGTGTGGCGCCGCTGTAATGGACGTTGCCGCGCGTTTTCAGCGGGGCCTGCCGCGCGCCATACGCGCCCAGCCCACAGCCCGCCGGCCTGCCGCCCTGACGGGGCCGGCCGATGAAGAGGTTGTTGTAGAAGCGGTGGTCGCCGCCCTTGATGTTACTCAGGCCGGCCACGACCGTCGAGTGGGCTTTGTGGTACGGCGTCTGACGCCTCTGCGGTCTGCTCTCGATCCTGCCGGCCATCATGTTGTGCGCGAACGCGCCGCCCTCCGACCAGTCCCGAAGGCTGACGGCCGACAGGAAGATGTTGTTGTCCACCAGGAAGGGCCCGTGATCCACCTCCACGAACAGGTCGTCCGTGCTGTTGTCGTAGCAAAGGTTGCCCGTGATGCGAGTGCCCTGGGCCATCCAGTCCATCCAAAGGGCCCGGCCGGCGTTGTGGATCCGGTTGCCCCTGATGAGCATGTCGATGGACGCGTGGATCTTGATTCCGCCGATCTCCGCGCCGGCGAACAGGCGACGGACCCATATGTTGTAGATGTGGTTGTTCGTGATCTGGCTGAACACGCCCCCGAGGCTCCCGCAAATGCCCGTCTGCTCGCAGTCCGATATGGTGTTGTTCCGAACGATATGCCCGCCGATCGTGGCCTTGTTCCAGCCGTTCTTCAGGGCGCGCCGGATCGTCCGATTGTACGCATCCGCCGATTGGGACTTGTTGTCCCATTCGTCCCCGTACTTGCCCAGCGTGATCCCCGAACACCGCGAGTGGCTGATGACGTTGTTCTCGATGATCCAGCCCTTGCTCCAGTGCGTGCCGATCAGGCCGACCTGCTCGGCCGTGGGAGGGGCCCACGGTGTGGCCGCGTGCCGCATGATGAAGCCGCGAACCGTGATGTAGTTCCTCCCCGGCTTGTCCGGGTAGAACACCGCCCGGCGAACGTTGATCTCGACCAATTGCTTGTTCGGATTGACCGACTTGAACTGGGCCCAGATCGTAGTGTCTTTCTCGCCCACCCGGCCGAACCACAGACCGATCTCGCCGGCCGGCTTCATGACGTCGTCCAGCTTTGCGGCCTCGCTCAGGCACTCGCCGTTGAGGTAAACCGCCCCCGTGTGGTGCTCCCGGCCCCTGGGATTGAACCAATCGCCCCGAATGAGGTCGCCGTAGGGATTGAAGTCGCCAAAAAAGGAATTCGGAAGAACGGTCTTCCACACGTCCCCCCGGACCTTCGCCCAGTTCTTGGCGACCTCTGAGCCCCTGATCTCGACCTTCTCGCCCGCGGTCGCCTGGTAGACGATGCGCTTGTCGTCGGACGTCCCGCCTCGCGGCGGGTTGATCCGTTCGCGGTACAGGCCCGCGTGCACCTTGACGACGTCGCCGGGGCGGGCGAGATCGGCCGCACGTTGAATCCTGCGAAGCGGGGCCTGCCGCGTGCCGGGGTTGGCATCGTTGCCGCCGAGAGCGACATGGAACTCGGCGGCGCGGACCACCGCCAGCGGCGTCAGGAGCAGGGCAATCAGGGCATAGACGACGTAGCGCATATCCCAGGCCCCTTTCAGTTGCCAGCAATGAACTTCTTATCCGGGATTCCCGGATGACCTCTGGCCGACGACCGCCGTCGACCTTTCTGACGATTCTATCGCCGGTCCCAACACCCGCAAGCACCTCTTCTGCTCGATGGAGGGGGGATCGGGCCGTTTCCGGGCCATGATGTCGCTCGGAGCGGCCTGCGTAGCCGGTTACCAAGCGCAGTCGCGCCAAGCGACCGTAGTTCAAGCCAAGAAACGCCGCACCGCTCGCGGCGACACTCCAGTCTCAGGCCGTTTCCGTTTAACCGCCCTCTGCCTGCGCCCTCGCCCTGATAGGCATGCGACGATCATCACCCAAACCGTGCCGGTGCCAAGCGACGTTGCTTGTTTTGGGACACACATCCTCTCCTTCGCCCAAGGAGTACCAAGCCCCCCAACGCCAGCAGCGAGAGCGCCGCCGGCTCGGGGACCACGTACATCACGTGCAGTTGCTGGCTGCCCGGATCGAACGCATAGAGGTAGCGGTCACCCTCACCGATCGTCATCATGCTGAAGTGGACGGGCATGTCCTCCAGAGGCGTGCCCCATACGGGGTCGTATACGCCGCCGACGCCGAAGGCCAGCTTGTCGTCGCCCGTGGCCGCATAGATGTTCTCGGGATACATTCTCAAGGTGACACCGATGTTGGCGGGGTCTACCCGGATGTCGCCAACGTAAAGGCTGCTGTCCGAGGAGTTGATGAAGACCGGCTCGGCGGCGTAGCTGCCGACGCCCCGGCTGGCCACGGCCGTGATCGTGTCCGTACTGGTATCGAACGCCTTCAGCTCGATGAGGCTGATCCCCAGCTCGGTGCGGAACAGGCGGGTGCCGTCGCTTGTGGCCGCAAAGGTCTGCGTGCCCCATTCCGTCGAGCCGTAGTATCCGGCGCCGCAGGACGACAGCCGGGCGCCCGTGGTGGCGTCCACCTGGTAGGCGCTGACCCACTGGTTGAGCCCGACGCCCAGGAAGCGGTTCGGCCGCCCCAGCGCCATCTGGTACATCGGCGCCTGTGCCATGACGATGGCGGAGGGGCTCTGTGTCTCAAGGTCGTAGGTCAGGATGTAGACGCTGGGCGGCTGGTTCCAGTACTCCCCGGTGATGTTGTCCAGCACGGTGAGGTAGTCGCCCGCGGGGTCCACGTCGATGTCCCTCAGACACCGCCCCGTGCTGCTGACCTTTTCCACGGCCATGGTGGTCCGGTCGACGAAGACGACGTCGCCGTCGCCGGTGATGCCGTAGACCTTCGGCCGCGTCGGATCGGCCACGACTCGCCCCAGCGGCCGGCCCACGTCGATCGTGCCCATGTACTCGACGTAATCCCCGGCCCGTGCCTCGGCGGCGGGGATGCAAACTGCCGCCAGAAGCAGCATGCCCATGAGCATTACCTGTGAGATTCCCCTCTGCATGGTGGCTCTCCTTTCCTGCTCGACTGCCTGACAAGACCCGTTGCCGGCGGCCCTCAGCCGCCGGTCCATCTCTCGGCCGAACCACCAGCCGCCCGCCGCGGACGCGGGCTCGCCACGTCGCAGCGACGCTCGACTGATGAGCTTTGAGAGCCCTTCCTCTCGCAGGCGGCTCAGCCTGCACGAGGACATCTCGCCGTGTGGGAACTCGGCCGGGTGGCCTAGACAGGAAAGCACGAGTGAGCGAGGCCCGCCCCTGCCCGAATGCTGTGAGCTAACTGGCCGCTACCAGAGCCAGCTAGAGCAATGCGGATTGTAGCGCGGATGCCGGGATGAGTCAAGGGCCCTTTCCTCGCGGTAACTGTCCCAGGGATTGTGGGGACTTCTGTCGAGCCGGTGGCCCCCGACCCAGGCGGGTCAGATCACCTTGCGCAGATGGCAGACCCCTTCTTCCCCACGAAGGAAACTCGACAGGCCCGCCTGCCGGCAGGCAGGTACGGATGTCCGACCCCCTTGTGCACCGCCTTGAAGCCACGCATCGTCTTGGCCCGGATCTTGAACGTCAGCCCGATGACCCGCTCCGTGGCATTGTTCGTCGGGTCCACCGGGTCATCGCTGACCTTCTGCCACGTCCGCTCCACATGCTGAAGCAACTGATTCACCTTCCCCGGCAGGCCCCGGCGCGCGTTGATGTACCGCCGCACCAGCCTTTCCAGCTCCGGCGGCACCGTCGGCGGACGCGGCCGCAGACGCAGCAACGCCAGCAATTCCCCCATCGTGTCGGCCTCTAAGGAACGGCCCTCCGCCACCGCCTGCCGGTGCAGATCCCACGCCCGCTTGCCCTTGCTCTTCCGCCAGTGACTCAGGCACAGCCGATGCCGCGGCTGCGGGACGATCCCCTCATAGACCGAATGCTCATCCGTCCGAAGTTCCTCCGCCCCCACTGCAGCCATCACGCGCCCCACGTGACGCCGAACTTCCTCCGTCTGCTGCTCGTGCAGCGGCGCCACCCCAACCAGCCAACCCCCGCAGTCCACACCGGCCAAGAACAACACGCCCGCCTCCCGGCCCGCCATCGCCGCCCCCGTCCCGTCCGCCCCCAGCACCCGGACCCTCACGGGCGGGGCCTGCCGGTGAAGCTCCTGGGCATGATGTCCGGCCGACGCCACGTCCCGCTCGATGCTGCTCTTGCCGCTGGGGCATTCCAGGGCCGACAAGACCCGCTCCGTGTGCCGACAGCTCAACCCCAGCATGTACAGCAACAGCCCCACGCCGATGGTCCGGTCGCTCCGCTGATGCCCCGGCTTGACCCCTTCCGCCCGGAGCGTCCAGGTCAGCCCACACCACGGGCACTTCATCCGACGCTGCGGAATGCTGGAGACCTTCAGGTCTCGAATGGCCCCATGCCGCTGGGAGGAGTGAATCCTTCCGTGGGGACGGTGGCAATGCGGGCAACGCCGATCGAGCTTCAGGGCCGACCCGACCGATGGTAGGATATAGGCGACCATCTTGGCCTCCTTGCCGTCGATGGCCTTCACACCTATCGCATCGGCAAAGAGGCCTTTGTTTTGCCAACCCAACCACACGCTTTGGGACAGTTACCCCAGCCTGCTGCCCCTCCCTGCCGGACGGCCAGATGCGGCGCGGCTTGTGAGGCGACGTGTGGGCTTCGATGCCGCCTGCGGCTGATCCATCCGGCCGCGGCGGGATCATTGCTTGTCGGGCGGTTCAGGTGCCGGCTGCGTCGTGGCGGAGGCTAGTTGCTCTTCGGTGACGGCGATCACGCAGGGGATAATGGAGTCGCCGCGTGCGGACGTGCCCACGAGGATGCCCCAGCGTATCCCGGAATGGCTGGGCTCGGGGTCGTACAGGACCAGCCGTCCCGGCTGGCCGCGCAGCAGCAGGCCCTGAGGCTCATAGACGTAGGGCTTGCCGGAGACGGGACAGACCAGCGGCGGCAGGGGCAGGACGTCGGAGGACTTGAGCTGCTTCAGCGTCGGCGGGAGCCTCTTGTGGATCTGGTAGTACAGCAGCAGGTGCCCGCAGACGTCATGGAGGCGCTCGGCGCAGGGGTCGGTGCCGACCTTCGGCCGTTGGGTATCGGGCGGCGGCGGCCGGCAGCCGCCCGCCAGCACGGCGATCAGGGGCCAGGCCGCCAGACACGCCACGGGGACGTTACGTCCGCCTGCCATGTTTTCCTCCCGCAGGGCGCGAGGTGGCCTTCTTCTTCGGTCGGGACATCGGCTGGGCCGGACGAGTGGTCGCGCCGCGGCGCATCCCTTTCATGTGTTCCTTATAGGTCCCGGGCCCGGCGGGGGCTCCCTGAACCGTCTTGGCGCCGGCGGCTTCCTGCTTGGACATCTTCTGCAGCTTGTCGGGCTCGGAGGCCACGTGCGGCGTCAGGAAGATCAGCAGCTCGGTCTTGACCTTGGTCTTGATCGACCGCTGGAAGAGCTGCCCGATGTGGGGGATGTCGCCCAGGATGGGCACCTTGTTGATGGTGTCGGTTTCCCGGTCCTCCATGAGGCCGCCGATGACGATGGTCTGGCCGTTGCGGATGGCCACCTGCGTCTCGGCGGACCGCTTGGCGAAGACCTCGGCGTTGACCGTCTCGGAGATGGGCACGGTGGTGCCGGTCAACGTGGAGATCTCCGGCTGCACGTCCATGATGACGAGTCCCTCGGGGTTGATGTGCGGCGTGACGTTCAGAATGATCCCGATGTCCTCGTATTCGATGGTGTTGATGGTCTGTCCGGTTTCGGTGGTGCGGGTGTTCCGGATGAAGGGCACCTCGTTGCCGATGGTGATGGAGGCCTCCTGGTTGTCGCTGGCGAGGATATAGGGGCGCGACAGCACGTTGAGCTTGCCGATGGTCGCCAGGGCCCGCAGCGTGACGGTGTAGTCGGCATCGACGACCCTCGTGATGAGCCCGCCGGCCTGGCTGGCCACGTTGAAGTCCGTCCCGATGGAGCTCGTCGAGCTGCCGATGCGGATGTTGAGGGCGGAGAACTCCGCGCCGAGATCGGTCGTCTTGTCGTGCGTCACCTCGGCGATCAGGACCTTGATCAGCACCTGCTGGATCGGCCGGTCCAGCTCCAGCAGGATCTCCTTGACGCGCTTGACGTACTTGGTGGCCGTCCGGACCAGCAGCGAGTTGGTATCCTCGTCGGCCACGACGAACACCTGCCCGAGCATGTCGCCGGCGCCGGCGGCGGTGGAGGGCAGGGCGGTGCGGCCGGCCGCGGAGATCCTCCCCGCGGTAGTGGTCCGGCCGGCAGTGGTGCGGCCCCTCGTGGTCGTCGTCGTTTCGGAGAAGATCTGGTTGAGCACGGTTTCCAGGTTCGTGGCCTTGGCGTTCTTCAACGAGTAGATGAAGACGCTCTGCTCCTCGGTGGGGTCGGAATCGAGTTCCTTGATGATGGTATCGATGACCTTGAGCAGCTCGGGCGGCGCGGTGACGACGACGGAGTTGGTCCGCATGTCGGCGGCGGCGATCACCCTCTGCTGGCGCGCGCCCTGCCGCTCGTCCCGGTCGCCTCGACCGCCGCCGGGGCCACCTCGGTCGCCCCGTCCGAACCTGCTGAAGGGCATGAACGCCATCTGCCCCTGGCGCTGGTCCTGCTCCTGCCTGAACAGCTCGGTGATGAGCCTGCTGGTGTTGGACGCGTCGGCGTATTTCAACTGGTAGACCTTGACTTCCGCCACGGCACCCATGTGGTCGTCCAGGGCGCGGATGATCTGCATGATGCGGCGGATGTTCGTTTGGGTGTCGATGAGGATCAGCGAGTTGCTGGCCTGATTGGCCGTCAGGGTCGCGGCGGTGCCGATCAGGGGGATCAGGTCCGTCCGCAGCCGGGTCGCGTCCACGTACCGGATCGGGATGACCTGGGTGACGAACCTGTCGGCTATCGGGACGTCCTCCGGGTTGCTGCCGGAGTGGACGGGCAGGTTCTCCTTCGCCGCTTGCGCCACCGGCACGATCTTGAGCGTCCGACCGGTGCGTATCGCGGCGAAGCCCTTCTCCTTGAGGACGGTGTCGAGGAGGGCGACGGCCTCGTCGGTGCTGATCGGCTGACGGCTCATGACGGTGATGCGGCCATCGACCTTGGCGCCTTCGAGGATGACCAGACCGGCCGCCTCGGAGAGGTACTCCAGCACGCTGTAAAGCGAGGCTTCCTTGAAGTTCAGCAGGATGCCGGAGCCGGGCCGTGCCGGCTTGGCCCGGCGGGTCATGGCCGGGCGTCCGGGCCGGGTGGCCGGCGCGGGGGCCGACGGCATCGTCGCAACGGCGGGCTTGGTCGCCCGGGCCGGCCCGGTCGATGCCTCCTGGGCCCAGGCCGGACCCCGCACCAGCGTTACCAGGCAAACGACCGACAATGCCACCCACCCCGCCCGGCAGAACGCGCTGCGCCCGGGCGCCAGCGGGAACCCGCAAAAGGAACGCGAGAGGCCCTGGTGATCTGTCATTTCCTCAGCTCCTGTTCGCGCCGGCGGCGCATTCGTTCGAGGATGTCCTCGATGTCGGAGTCCTTGCTGCCGCCCGAGGTGGTGCCCGAGGGGGCTCTCCTGGGGGCGGTGCTCGGCTTGGTGGTCGGTCTTGCTGGGCGGGTAGGCGGTCCGGCGCGGGGGGCAGCGCTCGGGCCGGGGGCAGC
>LJUF01000112.1 GCA_001303665.1 Phycisphaerae bacterium SM23_33
GATCCGCTCCAACTGCTCGCGCGGCATGGGGATGCTCAGCGTGGTCATGGCTGGGCCTCCGCCACGATGACCTTCACCCCTTGCTCATCCAGCCACTGCCGCATGGCCGGCTCCGCCCCGGCGTCCGTCACCAGCACGTGCACGTCCTTCCAGTCGCACAGGGCGGCGATGGCCCGCTTGCCCCACTTGGTGTGATCGGCCGCCAGGATCACCTCGTCGGCCACCTCGATCATCCGCTGCTCCACCGCCGTCATCATCTCGTTGACGTTGAACACCCCGTCGGTATTGACGGCCGCGCAGCTCATGACCACCTGCGCCGCCCGCAGCGAGTCCAGCATCCGCAGGGCCGCCGCCCCCAGGGCCACCCCCGTCCGCGGGTACAGGTACCCGCCCAACAGCGTCACTTCCGTGGCCACCTCCCCCACCAGCAGGGCCGCAATCGGCACCGAATTCGTCACCACGCTGATCCGCCGACCCGCCAGGGCCTCGGCCACACGGTAACAAGTCGTGCCCCCGTCCAGGATCAGCGTCTGGTTGTCCGAGATCATGGCGGCGACGGCCGCGGCGATGGCCCGCTTCTCGGCGGCGGCGGTGGCCTCCCGGTCGGCAAAGCCCAGCCGCGAGGCCGAGGGCTCGGCCAGCGATACCACCCCGCCGTGGGTCCGCCGAACCGACCCCTGCTGCTCAAGCACCTCCAGGTCGCGACGGGCCGTGCTCTCCGAGACGCCCAGCCGGGACGCAAGCTCGCCAAGAGCCATAAAGCCCTTTCTGGAAATGTCTTCCAGCGCCTTCCTTCGGCGCTGCGAGATGCCCGCTTCCTGGATCATGATAGAACTACGCCATTCTATAATTGGCTTCATGCATAGTATCGCTCATGGTGTGGAAGATTGCAAGCATAATCTAGCAAAAAAAATTTACCTGCTACCGCGCTAGCCGGGCGGCCATGGCCTCCACGCAAAGCCGCAGCTTAGCCAGAAACTTCTGTTCCTCCTGGGCGTACCGCTTCCGCGAGGGCTTGGTCTGGGTGATGCTAACCTGCACCCGCGTGCTGGGCTGGCGGGCGAATATGTTGGGGTCCCGCTCCAGCTCAAGCTGGTAGGTCACCTCCACGCCGGCCAGGTCCGTCTTCTCGCTGACGATCCGGAAATCCTCTCCATCGGTCAGCGTCGGCCGCCAGACCGCGGTCTCGGCCACGGCCGCCGTCCACACCAGGTCGCGCTCGTATGGAAAGGTGGCGCTGCTGGAGGTGCAGCCGCACGTTGCCGCCCCGGCCAGGGCGGCAACCAACGCCGCCGCGGCTTTTCGCCCGGTGGTCGCCATCAGCCGACCCCCGCCGCACGCACGTAGGCCATGCGGACCTCGTACAAGGCATTATCCAGGGTCTGCTTTTCCTCCGGGGTGAGGTTGCCCTTGCTCTTTTCCTCCAGGACAGACAGGGTGTCGATGTGGAACTTGGCCAGGTCCAGGTCGCGGAAGCGCTGGCCTGTCTGGGGATCTTCAATGCTGCCCAGGGCAAAGAAGGCCTGCGTCACCAGGCTGGTAACCAGCGAGGTGAAACTGGCCGGCGGCAGGCCCCGGTCCTCCCTGCCGGGCCGGGCCGCCTGGCCGGGCCGCCTCGCCCCGGCCGGGGCCGAGGGCTGTTCCTGCTTGGCAAGCTTTTCCTTTTCCGCCTCGGCCTGGACCTTCCAGTCCTCGTCCACGACGATCTCGGGCTTCTCGGGCTTGTCCTGCGGTTTTTCCTGGCTCATGCTGGTCCCTCGGCTGGCTGGTCGCCGCCCCCGACGACCATGAATACAGTTACCTTCTCCGGCGGGAAAAAGCAAGCATGATCACCCACGGATGAGTCCACGAATTACACGAATACACGGATTGGGAGGCCAAAGGAAAGAGGCTCTCGGCCGGGGCGTCAAACGCCCCCAGGCGGCTGCCTTCGCGCGCTCTCGTGGATCAGGCCGTTAGGCAGAAACAGAATCTGTTGTATTCGTGAAATTCGTGGCAATTCGTGCAATTCGTGGTCTCGGTCGACCCGCGCGGCTTGGCCGGAGGTCTTCTCACTGTGCAAACTCTTCCGAAGGTCGCTCAGGCGCCGGCGATGCGGGGCATGCGGGTGGGCTCAGCGGCGAGGGTGGCCTGCATGAACTTCGCCAGCAGGCGGCACTTCAGCTCGGCCGCCCGCGGCTCGTGCCAGAGGTTGCTGACCTCGCCGGGATCGGCCGCGAGGTCAAACAGCTCCCCGTCGTCATCGCAACGGTACACGGTGATCTTGTAGCGCTGGTCCACGTAGGTGCGCAGGTGCACGTTCTTGAAGGTGTGCCGGTTCTCGACGATGACGTGGTCGCGAACCTGCCGGCCGTCGCGCCAGGAAGGCAACTGGTCCACCCCGGTCATGATGCCGGGAATCTCCAGCCCGGCCGCGGCCAGGAAGGTCGGGGCCAGGTCCAGCAGGGACTGCAATTCGCTACTGACGCGGCCGGCGGGGACCCGCCCGGGCCAGCGGACCAGCATCGGGACCTTGATCATGTCCTCATAGTGGAAGGCGCCTTTGGCAATGAGGCCGTGCTGGCCCAGGAAATGCCCGTGGTCGCTGGTGAACAGCACCAGGGTGTCGCCGGCGGCGCCCAGCCGCTGGAGCCCTTCCAGGATCCGCCCGATCTGCTGGTCCATGAGGCTGATCATGCCGTAGTAGATGGCGATGTCCTTCCTGAGCTCCTGCTCGTCCCGCAGGTGCGAGTGGAATCCGTGAATGCCCTGATCCTCGCGGTAGCTGGAAAAGTCCGGGCTCTGCTCCTGCGTCATGCGGAAGTGCCGCGGGTTCCTGACATGCTCGTCACCGGCGAGCCGGCCGGGCACCATGTCGGCCGGGTCGTACATGCTCGCCCAGGGCTCACACAGCACGTACGGCGGATGGGGGTCCTGGAAGCTGGCCCAGGTGAGGAAGGGCCGGCCTTCGGCGAGCGAGCTTTGGATGTGGGCGATGGTCCGCTCGGCGGTCCAGCGGCTGTAATGGAACTTTTCCGGCAGCTCCCAGTGGCGCCGGCCATGCCGGAGGCGCATCTTCTCCCGATCGTGCGGCCATTCGTCGAAATAGTCGCGCCAGTTCTTCAGTCCGTTCTCTTCCATCCAGATGGCGTAGTGCTGGCCGGCGTGCGACTCGCAGGTGTGGTTGCGGGCCACCTCCACGTGCTCGAAGCCGTACCAGGGCCCGTGGAAGCCGCGCCAGAAGTCCAGGTCGCGCATGATGGGCTGGCACTCCAGCGACTCCATGCCCGGCCGGCCGGCGACCGGCTGGAAGTGGGCCTTGCCGATCAAGGCGGTGGCGTAGCCGGCGGCCTGAAACAGGTCGCCCACCACGGGCACGTCCTCGAAGAGCTTGGTCCCCAGCGACCAGGCCCCGTGCTGGGAGGGGTACATGCCGGTGATGATGCTGGCCCGGGTGGGGGTGCAGGTTGGGTTGGGGCAGTAGGCCCGCTCGAAGCGGATGCCTTCCTCGGCCAGCCGGTCCAGGCAGGGCGTACGGATCCGCTGGTTGACGCAGCCCAGCGTGTCGTAATGCTGCTGGTCGGAGGTGATCAGCAGGATGTTGGGACGATCGGTCGCCAAGGCTACCTGCTTCCGCTGCCCAGGCCCTGGCCGGCGAGGTACTCGTAGCTTTCGCGGACGGCCTGGGTCATGTCGGTGGCGCACTCGTCCAGCTCCACCACCAGCCAGCGAAGGACCTTCGGGTCGGCGGCGTTGACGACCGCGGGGATGTCCATCTTGCCTTTGCCGACGGCGGTGTGCGGCTGGCCCTTGACCAGCGGGCCGTCCTTGACGTGCAGCATCGGGATGCGGGCAGCATGCGCCTTGATGACCTGCAGCACGTCCACCGCGCCGAAGTTGGCAGCCCAATACACGTCCAGCTGGCTGAACATGTCCGGCACGCGCTGCAGGAGGATATCATAGGCCGTCTGGCCGTCGACCTTCTCGAACTCCCACCAGTGGTTGTGGTAGCCGAACCTCATGCCGGCCTCGCCGACCAGGGCGGCGGCGGCCTGCAGCCGGTCAATGCTGGCCTTGCGGGCGTCCGCCGTCTTGAAGTCCCCGGGCCCCAGCCCGGAGATGATCATGTCGGTTCCCAGGGTGGCCGCCTCGTCTACCCGCTGGTTGACGGTGTCCTTGCCGGGCATCGCCCCGTGGGTGGAGCAGCACGCCAGCTCCAGGTCGTCCAGCACCTTGCGGACCTCTTTGGGCTTCATTCCGTGCAGGCCGGCCGGCTCCACCCCAGCGTAGCCGATCTCGGCCACCGTCCTCAGCACGCCGACAAAGTCCTTCTTGGCCTGTTCCCTCAGGCTGTAGAGTTGCAGCGAAATCGGTTTCATGCCACTGCCTTTCCCTCAGAGCTTCACTTGCCTTTGAGCCGCTCCACGAAAGCGGCGTAGTCTTCCATGGTGTCGATTCCCGGCGTGGCGGCCTCCACCACGCCCACCACGATGCGGCGGCCGTTCTCCAGGGCCCGGAGCTGCTCGAGCTTTTCGGCCCGCTCGGCGGGGGTGGGCGGCAGCGAGGCGAACTCCACCAGGAACTTCTTGCGATAGGCGTAGATGCCCAGGTGCAGCAGGTAGCGGGCTGCGGCGCGGTCGCGGTCATAGGGGATCCTGGCCCGGGAGAAGTACATGGCCGAGCCGTCGGCGGCCAGCACGACCTTGACGTTGTCGGGGGCCTGGGCGGCGGCCTCCTCCAGCGGGGCCGCCAGGGTGGCCATCGGCGCGCCCGAGTCGGCCAGCAGGTCCACCAGGCGGTCGATGTACTCGGCCTGGATCTCGGGCTCGTCGCCCTGGACGTTGACGACGATGTCCTCGTCGGTGAGGCTGAGGTTCTCGGCCGCTTCGGCCAGCCGGTCGGTGCCGGTGGCGTGGTCCGGCCGGGTCAGCACCGCCCTGCCGCCGAAGCCCTCCACCGCCTTGGCGATCCGCCGGTCGTCGGTGGCGACGTAGACGTCCTGGACCCGCCGGGAGCGCCGCACGGCCTCGACGACGTGCTGGATCAGCGGCTTGCCGGTCCTGTCCAGCAGCGGCTTGCCGGGCAGCCGGGTCGAGCCGTAACGGGCCGGAATGATCGCCACGACCTTCATGGGCGTGCTTGTCCTTGCCGCAGTTGCCGGTTGAGTGTATTTTCATCCGCTCCGATTGCAACAACAAAGGGCGCCGACAAAGCCTTCCCCGGCGCCGGGAGCGGCGAAATGGGCTCGCGCCCGACCGACCACGCCAACCTCGACCTCGCCCGGCTCCACCTGGACGTCTGCTTCGGCCGGGCCGGCGGCAAAGTCATCTGGCAGCCCCGCATCCTGTGCTGGTGGGCGGACAGGGAATTCCTCGGCCGGAAGCGCCCCGCTCCCTACGACAGGATGACCTATCCGCAGATGTACCGCCACCTCCAGTGCTCCAACCGCATCTACGAATACAACGCCTGCTTCGAGCGCGTGGAAGACCCGCGGGTCCACGTCATCGAGCGGCGGCTGGGCGAGCTCGACCGGGAGCTGCTCTGGCAGACCCCCGCCGGCTCGCAGCGGGCGGTGTATCACCGCTCGCCCCACCACCGCTCCGTCGTCACGGCGAAGTGGCCCATCTGCGACGAGGCGGACTTCCGCGTGGCCGCCTGGCGCGAGGAGCACGCCGGCTGGCGATGGAACCAGCAGAAGTACGAGCAGGTCCAGGCCGAGTGGGGCGACACCGGCGCGCCCACCGCCTACATGCCGCGGGTCACCGTCCAGGACCTGTACATCAACACCATGGGGGTGGAGCAGGCCATCTTCGCCCTCCACGACCGGCCGGCGGCGGTGGAGAAGTACTTCGCGGCCCTGAACGAATGCCACGACCGGCTGATTGACGTGATCAACGAATCGCCGATCCGGATCATCAACTTCGGCGACAACGTGCACGCGGCGACCCTGCCGCCGGAGCTGTTCCGCAAGTACGTGCTGCCGGCGTACCAGCACCGGTGCGAGCGGCTGCACGCGGCGGGCAAGTTCGTGCACGCCCACTGGGACGGCGACTGCAAGCCGCTGCTGCCGTTTGCCCGGGACACCGGCCTGGACGGCATCGAGGCCATTACGCCCGTCCCGCAGGGCGACGTGACGCCGGAGGAGGTCAAGGCCGCCCTGGGCGATGAGCTGTTCCTGATCGACGGCATACCGGCCATCTACTTCGATCGCACCTTCAGCGAGGACGTGCTCACCGAGTGCACCAGGCGGATCATCGAGCTGTTCGCCCCCAAGCTCATCCTGGGCATCAGCGACGAGATCTCCTCCACCGGCGAGATCCGGCGCGTCCGCCTGGTGGGGCGGATCGTGGACGATTACAACGCCTCGCTCGGCGCCGCATAGCTGAACCCGGGGGATGGCGGTGCCCGGGTCCGCCGCCGGGGCCGAATACCCATTGGCAATCCCAAGACGCAGATGTAGCATAACGCCATGGCCAGGAAGCGGATCCTGATCGTGGCCAACATGAGCAAGCCAGGCGTGGCCCAGCAGATCGAGGCCCTGCGCCCGTGGTTCGCCCAGCGGGCCGAGGTGGCGGAGGTCGTGGACGTGCTGGCCGGGGAGGCCTGCACGAACGTCCAGGCCGACCTGTGCATCGTCTTCGGCGGCGACGGCACGCTGCTGGCGGCGTCGCGGCACGTGGCCCCTGCCGGCATCCCGCTGATGGGCGTGAACATGGGCAAGCTGGGTTTCCTGGCCGACTTCAGCGTCGAGCACATGCAGAAGCACCTGGACGACATCCTGGCCGGGCGCGTCCCACCGGCCGAGCGAATGATGCTCCGCGTCGGCGCCGCCGACGGCGGCCAAAGCTTCTCCTGGCTGGCGGCCAATGACGTGGCCGTCGCCGCCGGCGAGCCCTTCCGGATGATCGAGCTGAGCGTGGCCCAGGGCGAGGATGAGATCGCCACCTACCTGGGCGACGGCGTGGTGGTCTCCACGCCGACCGGCTCGACCGGCTACAGCCTCTCCGCCGGCGGGCCCATCCTGGAGCCGACCCTGGAGGCGGTGGTCATCACCCCCGTGGCCGCCCACACCCTGGCCATGCGCCCGATCGTCGTCCGCTGCGACGTGCCCATCCGCATCACCACCACCCGCCTCAACCCCGGCACCACCCTGGTCATCGACGGGCAGCTCTCCAGGCCGCTGACCGAGGGCATGGCCGTGGACATCTCCCGCGCCGACTGCAACGCCAGGATCATCCCCCACCCCGGGCGGACCTTCTTCCGCCGGCTGACCGGCAAGCTCCAGTGGGGGACCAGTCCGCATCATCCGTAGGCACCAGGCCCTGATCACCGCCAAAGGCTTAAGGAGGCATTGCCGTGGATGCGGCATGGACGGCCGAGCCCTTCAGCGTCATGGGTCAAACCTTCGATTGGTTCCTGCTGCCGGACGACCCCACCGAGCAGGTGCGATACAAGCGACACCTTGGCTTCGACGCCGAGCACTGGCTGGGCAGCGTCTTCAAGACCGGCGGCGACGACGGCCGGTCGTGGCAGTTCCGCACCCGCCACGGCTTCCAGGCCGACAGGCTCGGCCCCTACCTGGCAGCCGCCCACGCCCAAGGCCTCAAGGTCCTGGTCTACCTCAACGTCCACTGGTTCAAGGACGGCTTCGGCCAGGAGATGTTCGCCCGCAACGCCGACGGCTCGCCGATGACGGCTTACGGCGCCGGTTACCTCACCTGCCCGGCCGGGCCGTTCCTGGACTACTGCGTCGCCCTCGCCGAGGACCTGGGCGAATACCCCGTGGACGGGGCCTTCCTGGACGGGCCGGTGGCCACCACCTGCTGGTGCGAGCACTGCCGGCGGAGCTACCGCGACCGCCACGGCGAGGAGATGCCGACCGGCCAACTGACGCTTCCGCTGCGGCGGCGGATGGAGCAGTGCAGCGCCGAGACGGTGGCCCGGTTCGTGGGCGAGTTTCGCCGCGCCCTGCGGCGGAAGCAGCCGGCGGCCGTCGTGTATCACAACGGCGCCTCGCTGGGCCAGTTGACCTGGGCCAATCGCGCCGCCGTCCAGGAAGCGGACCTGCTGGGGATCGAGGGCGGCTTCATCGGCTACCAGCCGCTCACCGGGCAGTTTCTGTACAAGACCTCGGCCACGGGCAAGCTGCTGGAGGCCCTGGCCGGCGGCAAGCCCACGGTCATCTTCAACGATCACGCCTTCAAGGGCTACGACTACTGGCCGCTGCCGCGGGCGGAGCTGGACCTGCTGTACGCCGCCACCCTCGCCACCGGGGCCAACCCCTGGTACCTGCTGTACTATCACAACCGCGACACCCAGGCGGCCGAGGCCGCCCGGTACTGGAATGCCTTCATCGCCGCCCATCGCGGCCTGCTGGCCGGCACCCGCGGCGCCGACCGCGCCGCCCTGCTGTGGTCGGACTCGACCGCCCTGGTGGCCCGCGCCGCCCGGGAGGAGGCCGACTCGGTCCACCACCAGGCCCAGGCCGAATCATCCCCCGCCGCCAAGGCCGACCACCAGGCGGCCTTCCAAGGCGCCCATGCCCTGCTGGCCCGCAGCGGGGTGGGCTTCCGGTTGATGACGGAGGCCGACCTGGCCGCGGGGCTGGACGGAGTGGACGTGCTGATCGCCCCCTCGGTGGCGGCCATGGAAGAGGCGGCCTTTGCCGGCCTGGAAGGCTTCCTCCGCGCCGGCGGCACGCTGCTGGCCGACGACAACTTCGCCGCTCTGGACGAGCACGGCCGGCCGCGCGACCGCCAGCGGCTCGCCCGGATGCTCGGCGCCGCGGTCGCCGAGGAGATGCCTTCGGGGCAGAAAAACATTGATTACATCGCCCGCGGGGGCGGGCGCCTGTTCAAGGGGGTCACGGCGGCCCCGCTGCCGCGGCCGACGCGGGCCTTCCGCGTGGAGCTGGCCGGCGGCCAGCCGCTGGCGTGGTTCCATGAGCCCCTCACCGGGCGGTACGACTACCTCACGCCCGTCAGCAGCATGCCCGCCATCATCGAGCACCCCCTCGGAGCCGGCCGCGCCTTCTACATGCCCATGAACCTCTTCGAGCATTACCGGGCGTTCGGCTTCGACGACCTCCGCCTGCTGGCCATGAACGCCCTCGCCCGGCGGTGGAAGCCGCCGGTGGAGGTGCAGGGCCTGGACGGCCGCGGCGAGGTGCTCGTCCGGGCCAAGCCGGGCAGGCTCTTCGTCCACCTGCTCAACTACGGCGGCCCGGTCCGGCCGTTCACCGAGATTGCCCCGCTGCGGGGCGTCAGGTTGCTCGTGCGCGAGGGCAGGCCGGCCGCGGCCCGCGCCCTGCACGCCGGCAGGGAGCTGCCCGTCCGCACGAGGCGGAAAGGCTGCACCGTCCGCCTG
>LJUF01000113.1 GCA_001303665.1 Phycisphaerae bacterium SM23_33
TCCTGCTTTTTCTCTTTCTTGCTCTGTTCGGCCAGGGCTTCCAGGGCGGCGATCGGGTCTGACTCCTCCACGTCCGCGGCACTCATCTCGACGACGTCGGCTTCCAGCTCGACGACTTCCTCTTCCTCGCCGGAGCGGCGCGGGACGGCCTTGGCCTGGGCCGCCTTCTGCGCTGACGTCTTGATTGGGGTGATCTCGGCGGGCGCCCCGTCAATCTGGAGCGTGAAGATGACCGGCCCGATGGCGAGGCGGTCGCCGGCCCGCAGGGGGCTTTCGTTGACCCGGCGGTTGTTGACGTAAGTGCCATTGGAGCTGGCCAGGTCGCGGACCCGCAACTCATTGCCGCTCACGAGCAGTTCGCAATGTTGCCGGGAGACGCTCAAAAGGGGAATGCGCAAAGAACAGTCGTCGCCCCGGCCGATGACGGTCCTTTGCTTCTGGACCCTGAAGTCTTTCCGCCGCCCATCGCGCTTGAACATGACCAGTTTTGCGTCCATGGCCGACCCTTTCGGGCTGAAAGTGACACACCTGACGCCTGAACCAGCCCGTCCGTCGGACCCAGAACCGCGTGGATCGGTCCTTTTTGACGGGAACCAGGAAGATATTTTATGGCATCGTTCATATCCTGCAAGCAAAAACACGGGCGGCCGGCCTGGGCTTGGGGGGCGGCGAATCCGCCGGGGCGGGCCACCCCGTTGCACGTTCCCCTGTCAAAGGGGGTTAGCTTCGCCGCCGGGCGGATCGCAACCATTCCCGCACGCATTACTTAATGTCCGGGGCTTCCCAGCCGATACAACCCCAGCAGAGCGGCTGAGGTTGTGGAACGGGTACGGGCCGTAACGTATGTTTCAACTAGGCACTAGCCAAGGGTTCCCGAGACGCCGCGGCATGCGATCCGGGAGCCCCTGCGTGGTGGACAAGGGCAAACCAGTCGAAAGGCTGGGACGCAAAGCGTTGAGTCCCTCTGGGATGGTCGCGCTGCCCCCACGAGGTCGCGCCGTCTCAACGGACCGACGGACCGGAAGCGTTTGCTCCGGCCGTACCCGCCTTGCCTGATCCTGTCCGCCCTGTAATTAGGAATCGCCGGATGGCCTGGAAGCTGTCGAAACCTCGAGCCTTCCCGATCGGCATCGACCTGGGGACGGCCGTCATCAAGATGGCCCAGGTGCGTGCCGTGGAGGACCGGCTGGAACTGCTCGCCGCCGCCAGCGCCGAGGTGCCCGCGGACTGCCGGGAAGACGTGAGCCGGCGGATGGACTTCCTCGGCGATCAGCTTCCTCAACTGCATAAAACAGGGGGATTCAAAGGCCGGAAATGCGTCTTGTCCTTGCCTGCGACTGAAACGTTCGTCGAGCACGTCAAAACCGCCAAGATGCCGCCTGACGAGCTCGACAAGGCCCTGCGGCGGGAGCTTGACGGAAAACTTCCGTGCGATCCCGCCGAGGCTGTTATCCGCCACGTCGTTGCTGGTGAAACGCATGACGATCGCGAGGCCCGACTGGAGGTCATCGCCATGGGCGCGTCGCGCCGGGTGGTGGGGGGCTACCTGGAGATGGCCCGTCAAAGCAACCTGTACGTGATCGGTCTGAGCCTGGAACCTTGCGCCATCCTGGAGTGTTTCGGGCGGCTGTTCCGCCGCGCGGGGGACGAAGACAGGGTCACCCTGTTCCTGGACCTGGGCCCGACGTGCACGCAGGTGGTGATGGGGCACGGGGCCAAGCTGGTCTTCGCCCGCAACCTGATGGGAGGCACGAGGCAGCTGGATGAGGCGGCGGCCGCCGCCTTGGGACTGTCCGCCGACCAGGTGAGCGCCACGCGCCGGCAGCTGTCGCAACCGGACTCGCCCTGTGCGGAGCTGCATCGGATTCACGAGGCCATGGGGGAGGCCCTGAGGTCCGTCACACGGGAAATCACCAAGTGCCTGCGGTACTACGAGTCGGTATTTCCGGCGCGTTCGGTGGAGCGGGCGATCTTTCTGGGCGGGGAGGCGCTGGATCGGGGGCTGTGCCAGCGGATGGCGCAGCAGATCAACCTGACGGCGCAGATCGGCGACCCGCTGACGGGGATCGGCCCGCTTGCCGGGACGAACGCGAAGAACACGTTGAACCGCCGCGTGGCGCAGCCGGCGTGGGCTGTGGCGGTGGGACTGAGCCTCGGGACGCAACTGCAGGAGGCGGCGTGAGGTGAGGCCATGAGCTTGATTAACCTGCTGCCGGAAGATTACGTCGCCCGCCGGGCGCGGAGGCGCGCCAACCTGCTGTGTGCGGTCCTGTTCGGGGCAGTCATCGGCGGGGTGCTGGTCGCGGCGGTGCTGTCGGAAAAGGGTTATCGCCGCACCCAGGAAGTCAGCGAGCGCGTCAACCAGGCGTATACCGACGCCGGGAAACTGATTCAGCAGCTCCAGGAGCTGGAGGCCACAAAGCAGCGGCTGATGGACAAGGCCAAAGTGACGGCCGGCCTGCTGGAGCGAGTTCCGCGGAGCTATCTGCTGGCGGTGGTCACCCAGGCCCTGCCGGAGGGCACTTCGCTGACGCATTTCAAGCTGCAGGGCAAGCGCGTCATCAGCGTGAGCGCCGGCGAGGCCAAGTCCCGATACGAGGCCGCCGTCAACCAGCGGCAGAAAGAGCTTCAGAAAGTCTCGAAGCTGGACATCGAGATCACGGTGACCGGGCTGGCGGCCACGGACGTCGAGGTGGCCCGCTTCATCGCCGCCATGGCGCGGTGTCCGCTGATGGAGACGGTGGACCTGGTGTACAGCCAGCAGAAGAACCTGAAGGAATGCGTTGTGCGCGAGTTCCAGGTGATTCTTCGGCTGAAGCTCGAGGCGGACGTGCTCGACACCGAGCCGCCCTCCGGGCCCCTGCTGACGTTGGCCGGTGAGGACACCCAGGCCGGTTCGAGGGGAGAGGCGCAATGAAATTCGGCACGCGTGAGATCATCTTCGCCGCTCTGCTGGCGACGATACCCGTCGCAGCCTGGTGGTTTGCGTTTCGGCCGAACAACGCGCGCAACCGCGAGTTGATCAAACAGATCGAGGCTCGCCAGGGGAAGCTGCGGGAACTGAACAAGGCGACGGCCACCATAGGCGACCTGAAGACGGAGATCGCTTCACTGGAAGAGGCCATCCGTTTCTTCCGTTCCAAGCTGCCCAGCGAGAAGGAAATCGACAAGGTGCTGCAGGAGGTCTGGCGTCTGGCCGAGGCCAACCGGCTGACCACCAAGAGCATCCGAACCCTGAGGCCCGAGAGCGAAGCCACCCTGGCGAATCCGGAAGGCCCGTATGCCGAACAGCCATTCTCCATGCAGCTGGAAGGGCCGTTCACCGGTTTTTACGGCTTCCTGCTGGCCCTGGAGAGGCAGCCGCGAATCATGCGAATTCAGGAAATGAACGTGGAGAAGCCTGCCCGGGCCGAAGAAGGCTGCATCCGGACGAACTGCAAGGTATCGGTCTTCTTCGAGCGCTCGGGTAAGGAGTAGGCCATGGCGGAGAACCCTTACGAGGTGTCACGCTCGCGGGGGCTGGGTTCGCTGGAGGAGCCCGAAGGCGGACCGGAAGCCCCGGAGAAGGGCCAGCTGGCCTCCCCCGAGAGGCAGGAGGGCCCGGGGAAGTTCCGCATGATGCGGGGCAACGTGGTGATGGTTGTGCTGTTCGTGGGCGCGGCCTCTTTAGTGTACGGACTGAGCATTCGCAAGGGTCCGGCGATGGCCTCGGCGCAGCAGAAGGTGGTGGAGTCCCAGGTGGACAGCGCCATCCTGCGGCTGAGCGGCGCCCTGGGCGCAGGCGCGGGCGCGCCCAACCCGGGCCGAATCTCCTGCGAGCTGCTGAAGAAATTCTATGACCAGATCAGCGAGCGTCAGGTCCCGCTGCGGAGGCTGCAAAAGGACCCCTTCCGGTTCGTGCCGCCGCCGTCGCCCCAGCCGGTGGTTACGTCGGGGGGGCAAAACAGCCTCACGGCTCCGGCCCAGCTGGACGCGAAGGACCAGACGCGTGAGGCAGCCATGGCCCGGCTGGCGAAGCTGTATCTGCAGGCCATCCAGAGGGGCCAGAGCGGGGCGGTGGCCATTATCTCCAACAACCTCGTAAGCGAAGGTCAGAGAATCGAAGGGTTCACGGTGAAGCGGATCACGCTCAATGAGGTCATCTTGAGCTGGGAGAACGAAGAGTACGTGCTGAGCATGCCTTGACGGGAGCAGCCGGTGGGCCGAAGCTCACAAACGACAACCCAGCCGCGACGGCGAGCCGCCGATGAGCCGCCGGAGTTCACCGAGCTCTGGCGGCCGGATGAGGCCAGAAACGTTCCGCGCGGGCCGGCGGCCGTGCTGTTGAAGCACGGCAAGATCACGCCCGAGCAGCTGGCGGCGGCCCTCCAGCGCCAAAAGGAAAAGCCGCGGATGAGCGTGCTGGCCGCGCTCATGGAGGCCCAGGCCGTCGATGAGAAGACCGCCCTCCAGGCCGTGGCCGAGTACTTCAACGTGCCGCTGCTTCGGTTCTCCCCCGACGACCTGGACCGCAACGTGTTCGGCCTGCTGGACGGGGAGTTCATCAAGCGCAAGAACGTCATTCCCATCCGGCGCGATGAGGACAAGGTGATTGTCGGCATCTCCGACCCGGCGGACATCTTCCTGGTGGAAGAGGTGAAGCGTCGCATCCGGGGGCAGGTGCAGTTCGTGCTGGCGGCGGCCAAGGACATCGCCCGGGCCGTCGAGGAGATTGGCGGCTCGCCGCTGGAGGAGGTCGAGGAGATCATCGAAGGCATCAACGAGGACGACGTGGAGGTGATGGAGTCCAAGACCGACGAGATCACCGACCTGGAGAGGATTGCCGGGGAGAGCCCGGTGATCCGGTACGTCAACTTCCTGATCACCAAGGCCGTTCAGGAAGGGGCCTCGGACATCCACGTCGAGCCGGGCGAGGATTCGCTGCGGATCCGCTACCGGGTGGACGGCGTGCTGTTCGACCAGCCGGGGCCGCCGGCCCAGATGCACGCGGCCATCATCTCGCGGCTGAAGATCATGGCGAACATGGACATTGCCGAGCGCCGGCTGCCGCAGGACGGCCGAATCCGGGCCATGGTCCACCATCGCCACGTGGACCTGCGCGTGAGCACGCTGCCCACCACGCACGGGGAGAAGTGCGTCATCCGCATCCTGGACAACCGCTCCATCCTCATCGGGCTGGAGAACCTGGGGATGTGGGCCGACACGCTCGAGGCCTTCCGCCGGCAGATTTCCCAGCCGCACGGCGTGGTGCTGGTCACCGGCCCGACCGGCAGCGGCAAGACCACCACCTTGTACTCGGCGCTGCAGACCATGGACGGCAACACCCTGAACATCTCCACGGTGGAGGACCCCGTGGAGTACGAGCTGGGCTTCGCCAATCAGGTGAACGTGCGCGAGAACATCGGGCTGACCTTTGCCGGGGCCCTGCGCAGCCTGCTGCGGCAAGACCCCGACGTGATCATGGTGGGCGAGATTCGCGACGAGGAGACGGCCCGCATCGCCGTGCAGGCCTCGCTGACCGGGCACCTGGTGCTGTCCACGCTTCACACCAACGACGCCCCCTCCAGCATCACCCGGCTGGTGAACATCGGCATTGAGCCGTACCTGATCGCCGCCAGCGTGAACTCGGTGCTGGCCCAGCGCCTGGTGCGGCGGCTGTGCGAGAACTGCAAGACGGTGGAAAAGCCGCTGCGGGAGGGGATCGCCAAGTACCTGGCCAAGCACAACGCCAAGATCGATCAGGTGTACCGGGCGGCGGGGTGTTCCAAGTGCCGCCAGACCGGCTACGCCGGCCGGCTGGGAATCTACGAGCTGTTCGAAATGAGCGAGACGCTCCAGGACCTGGTCTCGTCCAACCCCTCCCTCATGGAGCTGCGCCGCGCCTGCCGGCAGCAGGGGCTGCGCACGCTGGGCGAGGACGGGCTGCAGAAGGTCGCCGCCGGCCTGACGACCGTGGAAGAGATCGCCAGGGTCACCGAGGCGGATTAGCCTGCACCGTCAGGAGAAAGAACGGATGGGTGCGAACCTTGACAAGCTGCTGACCGACGCGACCAGCCGCGGCGCCTCCGACGTGCACATCCTCGCCGGCCAGCCTCCCATATTCCGCATCAACACCGAGCTGCACGCCACGGACTGGCCCGTGGTGACGGCCAGCGTGGCCGCCGCCCTGGTGCGCGAGGCCGTGGGCACGCGCCGGTTCGCCAAGTTCCTTCGCCGACGCGACCTGGATTTCTCCACGGAGGTGCCCGGCACCGGCCGGTTCCGCGTCAACGCCCACTTCCAGAAGGAAACGGTCGCCATTGCCTTCCGGGCCATCCCCAAGAAGGTCCCGAAGCTGTCCAGCCTGAACCTGCCCCTGGTGGTGAGCACGTTCACGGACCTGCCGCGGGGGCTGGTGCTGGCCACCGGCGAGACCGGAGCCGGCAAGAGCACCACCCTAGCCGCGATGATGGACGCGATCAACCACAAGTACGGCCGCCACGTCATCACGCTGGAAGACCCGATCGAGTACGAGCTGGTTCCGGACAAGTGCGTCATCGAGCAGCGCGAGGTGGGCACCGACGTTCCCAGCTTTGCCTCGGGCCTCCGGCACGTGCTGCGGCAGGACCCGGACATCATCCTGGTCGGCGAGATGCGCGACCTGGAGACGACCAGCGCCGCCATCACCGCGGCCGAGACCGGGCATCTGGTGCTTTCGACCCTGCACACGCAATCCGCCGCCCAGACGGTGGAGCGGATCGTGGACATCTATCCGGGCGAACAGCAGAACCAGATCCGCACGATGCTGGCCGACACCCTTCAGGCGGTGATTTCCCAGACCCTTTTCAAGCGGATCGACCAGAAGGGCATGGTGCCGGCCGCGGAGGTGCTGGTCTGCACCAACGCCGTGCGGTCCTGCATCCGGGAAAACCGCATTTTCGAGATCCCCAACATCATCCAGACCGGGGCGGCCAAGGGCATGATCACCCTGGACCAGTCCATCAAGACGCTGTTCCTGAATGGATATATCAGCCGAGAGGACGCCCTGGCCAAGGCCAACCTGCGGGATTGGCTCAACCAGGCCCTCAGCGCGTGAACGAGGAATAGACGATGCCGCAGTACAGGTACCAGATCCGCGAGTCGGCAGGCAACGTCTCCATCGGCACGGTCGCCGCCGGCAGCCTCGCCGAGGCTGCGGGCATGGTGCGGGCCCAGGGAGGGCAACTGCTGGATATCGCGCCGACCCGCCGCTCCGGCCAGAGCCTGCTGCAGCGCCTGCAGAAGGTCAGCATCGATTTCGGCCCGGGCCCGAAGGACATCCTGAACTTCACCTCCGAGCTGGTGGTGATGATCAAGGCCGGCATCAGCATCCGCGACGCCGTGGCGGGCATCGCCGAACAGATCGACAAACCCAAGTTCCGGAAGGTCGTGGATCAGATCCGCCAGGACGTCGAAAGCGGCAAGCCCTTCTCGGAGAGCCTGGCGCGGCATCCCAAGGTCTTCCCCCCCTTGTACATCAACATGGTGCGGGCTTCGGAGATGTCCGGCAGCTTCGGGCACATGCTGGGACGGATCACCGGCTACCTGCGCCAGCAGCTGGAGACGCGGTCCATGGTCCGCGGGGCCATGATTTACCCGGCCATTATCGCCGTCATGGCCATCGGCACCACGATCTTCCTGCTGACCTTCGTGCTGCCGCGGTTCAGCACCATTTTCGCGGGCAAGGAAGCGGTGCTGCCCACGCCCACGCGGATGCTGCTGGGCCTCAGCGCCTTCCTCCGCGGCTACTGGTATGTGGTGGTTGCCGGCATTGCCGGGCTGGGCGCCGGCTTCTACTACTTCGTGCACACGCCGTTCGGACGGGCGTACTGGGACGCCGTCAAGCTCAAGCTGCCGCTGTTCAAGCGGATGCTGCGGGCCCTGTACATCACCCGCGGCCTGCAGACCATGGGGGAGATGATCAACGCCGGGGTGCCGATGCTCGACACGTTGCGCATCACGGCGGACGTTTCCGGCAACACGCTGTACCGGCAGATGTGGATGTCGGTGTGCCACTCCGTGAAGGGCGGCAAGAAGATCGCCGGCCCGCTGACACGCATCCGCCTGCTGCCCCGGAACGTGGTTCAGATGATCTCGGCCGGCGAGGAGTCCGGCAAACTGGGCGAGGTGCTGGCCGACGTGGCCGAGCACTACGCCCAGGAACTCCGCAACACCATCAAGGCCGTCACGGCCATGATTGAGCCGCTCATGATCGTGTCCATGGGTCTTGTGGTCGGCTTCATTGCCATGAGCATCATCCTGCCGATTTTCAAGCTGTCGCAGTTGGTCAAGTGATGCTGGAGGATCGAGTCGGAGGGTTTGAGGAATGGCTCTGCCATGCCGCCGTCGCAGAGGGATCGGGTCGTGTCGTCGCCGCGCGGGCTTCTCGCTGATTGAGACCGCGATCGCCACGGTGCTGGTGGCCATCGGTGTGGTGGCACTGGTCATCGCGGCCCAATCCGGCACCCAGGTCAACGCCGCCGGCCGGGAAGTCACCCAGGCCACCTATCTCGCCCAGGAAATCCGCGAGTGGACGCTGAAGCTGCCTTTCAGCGACCAGGACGACGGCGACAAAGACAACCCGCCCGGGCCGGACGGCACTAACCCCCAGGTGTTGGTGGATGACCTGGACGACCTGATGAACGTCACCTACAGCCCGCCGCGGAACGCCAATGGCACGGCGGTCTCCGACATGACCGACTGGTCGCAGCACATTACCCTGGAGTGGAAAGACCCGGATTCCCTCACCACAACGGTCTCACCGGGTGCCAGCGACGTCATACGCGTTTCGGTCGCGGTTGCGCGCAGGGGTGAAACCATACTGACGGCCGCATGGCTCGTCGTAAGGAGGACGTCAGAATGAAATCCAGAACACGACTTGAACGTGCCGGCAGCGCCTACATCCTGGCCATTTTGCTGGTGGCTGTCTTCGTGGCCATGGCGGCTGCCCTGGCTTCGACCGCCGACATGAACGCGAGGATGGGCAACAACCTGGTGGAGGTGCAGCGCGCCCGCTGGGCGGCTGAAAGCGGCATGAACTTTGCCGTCAAGCTGATCCGCTCGGTCACGGTGCCGTCGGCAACGACGGACGCCACCATCATCGCCAATCTGGCGGCGTCGCTCTCGCAGGCGCTGGAGGGGACGGCCAACCTCGGCGGCCAGAGCGTCACCCATGATGCCAGCACCGTGTACGTGCCGAGCATTAGCCTGGGGTCGGAGGCTTTTCAGATACGGGTCGTCCGCACCGGCCCAAACCAGTTGGCGCTGCAGTCCCACGGCACGGCCAACAACGTCACCCGGGTGGTGGCCATGGAC
>LJUF01000114.1 GCA_001303665.1 Phycisphaerae bacterium SM23_33
ACAAGACCTATTCGGTGGCGTTCGGCCCGGAGGTCGCGCCGGTGGCGCGGGTGGGGGACGTGTTCGTGCTGGAGCTGTGGCACGGCCCCACGCTGGCGTTCAAGGACATTGCCCTGCAACTGCTGGGCAACCTGTTCGAGTACATGCTGGCGCCGACCGGGGCCCGGCTGAACATCCTGGCCGCCACCAGCGGCGACACCGGCAGCGCCGCCATCTACGGCGCCCGCGGCCGAAAGGGCATCCACATCTTCGTCATGCACCCGCACCAGCGGGTCTCACCGATCCAGCACCGGCAGATGACCACCGTGCTGGACGAGAACGTCCACAACCTGGCCGTCCGAGGCAGCTTCGACGACTGCCAGCGGATCATGAAGACGCTGGCGGCCGACCTGGACTTCAAGCGCCGCTGCTCGCTGGGGGCCGTCAACAGCGTCAACTGGGCCCGCCTGCTGGCCCAGATCGTGTACTACTTCAAGGCCGCCTTCGACGTGCAGAAGGCCACCGGGGCCGCCGCCGTCCGCGTGGCCGTGCCCACCGGCAACTTCGGCGACATCCTCGCCGGCTGGTACGCCATGAAGATGGGCGCGCCGATCTCCCGGCTCATCCTGGCCACCAACGAGAACGACATCCTGGCCCGCTTCTTCAACACCGGCGAGTACTCGCTGGGGCAGGTCTACCAGACGCTCTCGCCCTCCATGGACATCCAGGTCGCCAGCAACTTCGAGCGCTACCTGTACTACAGGCTGGGCCGCGACGCGCGGCGCCTGCGGGAAACGATGGAAGCCTTCGCCAAGACCGGCCGCCTGCGCGTGCCGCCGGCCGGCGACGGCGCCGTGGACAACGACTTCGCCGCCGGGCGGGCGGACGAGGCCGACGTGCTCAGCACCATCGGCCGGTATTGGAGCCAGCATGGATACCTTCTGGACCCGCACACGGCCGTGGGCGTGCACGTGGCCGAGAAGTTTGGCCCCGACGGCGAACCGGTGGTGTGCCTGGCCACGGCGCACCCGGCGAAGTTCCCCGACGCCATCGAAAAGGCGACCGGCCGGGACATCGCCCATCACCCCGCCATCGACGCCCTGATGGAGCTGCCGACCCGCTGCGAAGTCCTGCCCAATGACACCGAGGCCGTGCGCACCTTCATTCTCAGGGCGGTCGGCTGATAAAGGAACCAGTCCGTGACGAAGCTGTCCATCACCGCGGCGGCCCCGCTCATTCCCACGGTCCAGGCCGTCGATGACATCGAACAGGTCTGCAAGGCCATCGAGGCATAATATCCTGGCATGGAACGTTTTGGTCCCGTGCCGTACAATCTCAATGCGGAGGTGTAATGCCGCCGAGCAGAAACGCGGAAGGCGACGCCGTGGCCGGCAAACGACATGAGGAATGGCTGAAGCAGGCCGACTATGACATGGACACAGCTGAGTTCATGCTCGGTGGCGGCAGGTATTTCTATGCTGTGTTCATGTGCCACCTTGCTGCGGAAAAGGCCGTCAAGGGTCTATATCAGGCCAAACTGGGTAAGCCGGCGCCCAAGTCACACAACCTTGTTCTCCTGCTGAGCGGGATCGGGATCAAGCCGCCTGAAGGAATCGCGAAGTTCGTCGCGCGTCTTAACCAGGCCAGTGTCGCCACGCGTTATCCTGACAATATCGCGGCCCTTCAGGCCCGGTATGGAGCGGCGGTCACGAAGGCTATCGTGTCCGGGACCAAAGAGGCGCTGGAATGGATAAAGAAGCAGTTTTGAAGATCGCGCGAAGGTTTCAGCAAGCGCTTCTGGCAAGAGGCGTCAAGGCTTCGAAGATCATCCTTTATGGCTCCTACGCGAAGGGGGAGCATCACGAGGGCAGCGACATTGACCTGGTTGTCATCTCGAATGATTTTGCGGACAAGGATTACTGGCACCGGATCGACGTCCTTTCCGACGCCATCTACGAGCTGTGGGAGCCTATAGAAGCCGTAGCGATGACTCCCGAGGAATGGGAAAGAGGGGATTCGATGATCGTGCAGTTGGCCAAAGACGGCGAGCTGCTGTATTCGGCATAACCTGGGAGGAAGCCGGCGCAGCATGCGCGGCTTCGCTGCACGGGAGGCCGGTCCGGTGAAACGATGGGCGCTGCTGGTCGTCGTCTTGTATGCCATCATCATCTCGGCCGCGCTGGGGGCGACGCTGATGGCGGCCTTCTGGCCGGTCGGGCTCAGCGAGGTGACCCAAATACTTGCCGGCCCATTCCAAGGCCAGGACGTCCTGTTGCCCCTCCGCATCATCCTGAGCGGAATCGCGCTCGTGATGGCACTGGCACAGGTGGGGCTGCTGGTCGTGCCGGTGCGGCTGGCCGCCGGCCGGCCGGTGACAACGCGGCACATCATCTGGCCGATACTGGCGGGGCTGTTCCTGGCGGCCGTGATGATTGCGGCGATGTGCCTGGCCGTGTGGGAGACCCTCGAGAACACACGCGGCCTCGACTCATGGTACTGGTGGGGAGCGTATTGCGCCGTCGGAGGGGTGTGGTTGGCGTGGGCGTTTCTGTTCGGCTTCTACACCGGCGCCCGGCCGCCCCAGACGTTCATGTCCCGGATGGTGAAGTTCCTGCTGGCCGGCAGCGTCCTGGAACTGCTGGTGGCCGTGCCCACCCACGTGCTGGCGCGGGTGCGGAACTATTGCTGCGCCGGCTTCCTGACGTTCTGGGGCCTGGCGGCGGGATTCTCGGTCATGCTGGTGGCCTTCGGCCCGGCCACCTTCATCCTGTTCGCACGGCGCTACGCCAGCCTCCAGCCGCGCCGCCCGCGGCCCCAACGAAAGGCCCTTGCCGACGACAAGGAGCAGCCTCTGACCGAGGCACCGAAGTAGCCGCCGCCGCAGGCCCTGCATCCGCGTTGAAATCCGTGCACGCCTGGCGCAATCTGTGTAATCTGTGTCTCCCGTGGGTTGCTTGTCCGGCTGGTTACGTCCGCGGGGTTCGTCGCTTTGCTAAGGGGCACGAAAAATGACGAAGATCGCGCTGACCGGAGCCGCCGGCCGGATGGGCCGGCGAATCGCCGCACTGGCCCTGGAAGACAAGCGCTTCCGGCTCGTCTCGGCCATGGAGATGCCCGGCCACCAGGCCATGGGATCCGACGTCGGGACCCTCTGCGGCCGGGGGCCGGTCGGCCTGGCCGTCAGCGAAAACCTCCAGGGCGACCCGCAGGTCATCCTGGACTTCTCCACGCCTGAAAGCACGCTGGCGTGGCTGGCGGCGGCACGCGAAAAGAAGATCGCCATGGTCATCGGCACGACCGGCCTGACGGAGTCGCAGTTGGCGGAGGTCGCCGACTCGGCCTCGGAGATCCCCATCGTCCAGGCCCCCAACATGTCCGTGGGCGTGAACCTGCTGTTCAAGATTGTCGGCGAGGTGGCCCAGGCCCTGGGCGAGGACTACGACATCGAGATCACCGAGGCCCATCACCGCTTCAAGAAGGACGCCCCCTCCGGCACGGCCCTGGGTCTGGCGCGGAGCGTCTGCCAGGCCACGGGAAGGGCGATGCCGGACGTGCTCGTCCACGGCCGCTCCGGCGCCTGCCCGCGCAAGCCGGGCGAGATCGGCATGCACGCCATCCGGCTGGGAGACACCGTGGGCGAGCACAGCGTCTGTTTCGGCAACCTGGGGGAGACGGTGACGCTTTCGCATTCGGCCCACACCCGCGACACCTTCGCCCGCGGTGCCCTGCGGGCGGCCGAATGGGTCGCCGGACGCAAAGCCGGGCTTTACACCATGCAGGACGTCCTGTTCGGATAGGGCAGCAAGGAACGTTCTCTCAAAGCCCGCGGACAGCTATCCGTGGGTGTTGGGCGCGGGGCGCGGGCAAACGGTAAGGACACCGCCGAGGATGGGCGCGGCGCGGATCATTGCGGTCATGCTCACCATCTGGTCTTCCGGCGCGGCCGGGCAGGCCCGGCCGGGCTCCGCGCCCTGGTCTTCCGGCGCGGCCGGGGAGACGCGGCCCGGGTCCGCGCCGGCGGCGCCGCCGAAGCCCAAGCCCGCCGTCGTCGTCATTCCCTTCAAGGTCGATTTTTCCGACACCGGCGGCACCGACGAGGACTACGGCCAGCGGGTGGCCTTCGCCATTGCCAAGAAGTGGCGGACGGGCCAGGGCTGGGACGTCGTCGACAGGTTCACCGTCGCCGAGGCCATGGGCAAGGCGAAGCTCACCCGCGGGGCCGGGGCGGACCGGGCCAAGCTCGCGGCCATGGTCCGTGGGGCGCTGGCCGCCGACGTGGTCGTGTTCGGCGAAGCCTCCGGGCCGGGGGCAGCGAAGACCCTTCGCGCCTGGGTCGTGGACTATCGAGATGCCGGCGGTCTCTGGCCGGGAAAGGTCGTCCTGGACAAGACGTACCAGATGACCTACTGGACCGACCTGCGCTTCGTGCTGGAGGACGCCGTCTCGGCCGTCACCGGCCAGGCGTTCACCCACCCCAGCGAGGACCTGGCCATCCTGGACCCGGCCAGCGTGGCGGCGTGGCAGAAAAACCCCAACCTGGTGCCGAACCCGAGCTTCAGCGAGGGCGCAGGCGGCCGGCTGGCGCGCTTGGAGGGCGTCATCGAGTCACACCGCTACAACCCGCCGTGGACGCCGACCACCGAGGCGCCCATCCAGCAGGGCCGGACGGAGATGATCCTGTGGTCGCCGGCCCCGGATGACCCCAACGCCAGGGTCGTGCAGATGGCCATGCCGGAAAGCGTGGCTGGCATGCACGGGCTGGCCTGCTACAGCGATTGGATCGAGGTGAAGGCCGGACATCGTTACCGCTGCGCCATCACCTACGCCAGCAGCGGGCCCACCTTCCTGCCGTTCGTCAAGGGCTACGCCCTGATCCAGACGCCCGGCGAGGAAGAGCCCCAGCGGCGCGAGGTGTATCGCCGCCAGTTCCCCAAGCTCAAGTCCACTCAGCGGGCGTGGAAGACCGCGGTGGTGGATTTCGTGCCGTCCGTCCTGGCCCCCAAGCAGGGGCACCGCCAACCCTATGACTTGAAGTGGGTCCGCCTGGACCTGTATTGTTATTGGCCTGCCGGCCGGGTGTGGGTCAGGGACGTAACGCTCAAGCTCGTGGAAAGCCCCGCCCCTGGCGGAAAGGTCCTCGACCCGATGACGCCCAGGCCGGCCGGGAGAAAAGAATGATTCAGGGGCCTCGCCGGGGCGCGCGCAAGGGAAAGGAACCAGCATGCGAAAATCGGTCTGGCCGACCGCCATCGCGGTCATCGTCATCCTTGTTCTGGCCCTGGGGTTCTACCTGGTTCACAGGGCGCGGCGCCCAAAGGATCCGGTTACCCGACTGGAGCGGCTGGTCCAGCCCCTTTCCCTGGTGCTGGCCAAGGATGCGAAGGGATATCAGCCCGCCCGGGCGGCGATCGTCATCGGTCCGCGATGGGCGGAATTGAAGATCCATAAGGGCGGCTGCGGTCACAGTGGCATAACCGGCGTCGACGTAGAGTTGTTCTTCCCCCCCGGAAGCCAGAAGGTGTACAACGTGCATCAGTCTTTCGCCGAGACGCTCAACCAGTCCCCGGAACTGGCCTCGGCGGTGTTTCAGCATCGCGACCTGAGGATGCGCTACGTGGCCCTCGGCATGGCCCGTCACCAGGCGGTGTTTGGCAGCTCCAGCTACATCAGGCCGGCCCTGGCGCCCCACGTGTTTGACGCAATGGGGACGATGGTGGAAAGTGGCGGCGACCCGCTCGTCTCCGCCGAGGTGTGCGATATCCTGTATAGGCTGAAGCGCTTCCGGCTGGACGTGTTCCGCGCCGCCATGGATCACCCTGCCACGCACCTGAAGCATTCCGCCCTGCGTTACGCCCGCGGGCTGGTGGGCAGGCTGTCGGTCGAACAGCTCCGAGGCATTCTGGAGCCCGTGGTGGATCACCTCGACGACCGCGACGGCGTAACCCGCGGATACTGCTACCAGACCCTCGGCCCGACCGTGCGCGAGCTGGAATCAGAACTGGGGGGAGCGAAGACGCCCGAGGGCAACGCCTGGCCGGCCAAGACCATCAAGCTGCCGCCGCTGCCGATGCGATACGTGAACATCGCCACCATGGACTGGAACGAGGCGGTGGAAGTGAAGAAAAAGTGGAAGGCCTGGCTGGAATCGCTGCCGCCGGCCGAGACGGGGCGGGCCCCCGGTCAACCGGCCCCAGAGTCTCGGGTCGCCAACGGCAAAGCGGCGACCCCGGGAGCGAGATGATGATTCACTTGCAGTGTCCCAAGTGCGGCAAGGCGATCGACGTCCCGGACGATAGCGCGGGCCAAACCAGCACGTGTCCGCATTGCGGCAATGTCAACGCCGTGCCGCCGGCGGCCCCGGGGGAGCCCGCCGGCGCCCTGGCCCCGCCCGTCGTGCCGGCTCAACTGGCGGAAAAGGACGCCCGCATGTGGGCGATGCTCTGCCACCTGGGCGGGCTTACCGGGTACGTCGTGCCGTTTGGGCAGATTATCGCCCCGCTGGTCATCTGGCTCATTCAGAAGGACAAGTCCTCGTTCGTGGACGCCCACGGGAAACAGGCGCTGAATTTTCAGATTTCCTGGACCATCTACGCCTTGGCGTCGGGGATTCTGGTGTTCGTGTGCGTGGGCTTCGCCCTGCTGATGGCGCTGGCCGTCGCGGAGCTGGTCCTGGTCATCCTGGCGGCGCTTGCGGCCAACGACGGCAAGCCCTACAAGTACCCGCTGACGATTCAATTCCTGAAGTAGGTCCGGCCCGCCGACCCGGAGGGAAGAGGGTGACGAAGGCGATGATTGACTTGCGAAGCGACACGATCACCAGGCCGGCCTCGCAGATGCTGGCGGCGATGGCGGCGGCCGAGGTGGGCGACGACGTCCTGGGCGATGACCCCACCGTGATCGCGCTGGAGAAGCGCACCGCCGAGATCCTCGACAAGCAGGCGGCGGTGTACATGCCCTCCGGCAGCATGACCAACCAGGTCGCCATCCGCGCCCACACCGAGCCGGGCGACGAGATCCTCATCGACGCCAATGCCCACAGTTACCTGCTCGAAGGCGGCGGGCCGGCGGCCCTGTCCGGCGTGAGCTGCCGCCTGCTGGCGGGCGTGCGGGGCATCTTCACCTCCAACGACGTCCGCGGAGCCCTGCGGCCGAAGAACTATCACTTCCCCCGCACGAAGCTGGTCTGCGTGGAGAACACGCACAACCGCGGCGGCGGCAGCGTCTGGCCGATCCAGACGGTCGCCGAGGTCGAATCGGCCGCCCGCGAGGCCGGCCTGAAGATGCACCTGGACGGGGCGAGGCTGTGGAACGCCTGCGTGGCCACCGGCCTGGCCGAGCGCGAGTACGCCAGGCACTTCGACTCGGTCAGCGTGTGCTTCTCCAAGGGGCTGGGGGCGCCGGTGGGCTCGGCCCTGGCCGGCAGCGCGGAGTTCATCGACCGGGCGCGGCGGTTTCGCAAGCTTTTCGGCGGGGGCATGCGGCAGGCGGGCATCATCGCCGCCGGGGCGCTGTACGCCCTGGAGCACCATCGCGACCGCCTGGCCGAGGACCACGCCAACGCCCGGAAACTCGCCGAGGGCATCGCCGCCCTGCCGGGCATCGAGCTGGACCCCGCCACGGTCCAGACCAACATCGTGATCTTTCGCGTCACGTCCATGCCGGCGGCCGCACTGGCCGAAAAACTCCACGCCGCCGGCGTCTACGTGCTCGCCACCGGGCCGGACACGATTCGGGCCGTAACCAGCCTGGAGGTCAACAGCGAGGACATCCCTCAGGCGCTGAAAGCATTTCGTGATGTCCTGAAAAGCGGTTAGGGAGTCTGCCGGCGGGAAAATCGACGGCCTTTGACATGATTCGTCATCGCTGGGACATCTCTCCGAAGCGGGCCATCGCCTTGCAGCGCCAACTGGCGGGGAAGGTCCGGGTGTGCCCGCTGCCCGGGCCGGTCCGGACCGTGGCCGGAGCGGACTGCGCGTTCCTGCCCGGCGGCCGAAAGATCGTCGCCGCCGCCGTGCTCTGCGATGCCCGGACGCTGGAGGTCATTGCCGCCCGTCACGTGGTCCGGCCGTGCCGCTTTCCCTACGTGCCGGGTCTGCTGAGCTTCCGCGAGGCCCCGGCGGTGATCGCCGCCGTAAAGGCCCTTCCGCAGCAGCCGGACCTGCTCCTGTGCGACGGCCAGGGCCTGGCCCATCCGCGCCGCTTGGGGCTGGCGGCGCACGTGGGGCTGTGGCTGGAGCTGCCGACCATCGGGTTGGCCAAGAGCCGGCTGTGCGGCGAGCACCGCCCGGTCGGGCGGCGCCGCGGCTGCCGTGTCCAGTTGCGGCACGACGGTGAAGTCGTGGGGGCGGTCGTGCGGACGCGCACCGGCGTCAAGCCCTTGTATGTGTCGGTGGGGCATCGCGTGACGCTGCCCCAGGCCGTTCGCTGGACCCTCCGCTGCGGGCGTGAGTACCGGCTCGCCGAGCCCATCCGCCAGGGGCACCTGCTGGTCGGCGCCGTCTGCCGGGGCCGCGGCGGCGCCTTGATGCAGCGGCCAGGTGGCGGGTACAATCACGACGTATGATGCCATGCCGGGCGTTCGGCGGGGCCGGGCGGGCCGGCCGGCGGCGTACGTGGAAGTCGCAAGTCTGGTTGGGACTTGCCTCGGACGGGCGCATGATGAGGAAGGCGTTTCATAGGGCTGTGCCCGGCGCCGCCGTGGCCTGGGCGGGCGTCCTGGCGGGGCTTGCGGTCGGCTGCACGGCCGGCGGGACGCATCGCTCCCTGGCTCCGGGCCTGCAGAGCGAGGACGCCTCCGAGCGGATCCGCGCGTCCGTCCAGGCAGGCAGCCAGCACGACGTCCGCGCCGTGCCACTTCTCGTCGAGCGGCTGGAGGACAACTCCGCGGACGCGCGGCTGTTCGCGATCCGGGCCTTGGAAAAGATCACCGGTCAGACGCTGGGATACCGCTATTACGCCCCGCCGGAGCAGCGCGCCGAGGCGGTCGGGCGCTGGCGGGAGTGGGTGAAGACTCAGCGTCCGGCCGACAAGGAAGATTAGCGCGATGACCGAGCCGCTCAAGAGTTCGCTTCGGCTTCAGATCGCTTCCACGCCGGTGCACCTGCCCATCGTGCGGGCGGCGGTGGATCGCTTTGCCGGCATGCTGGGCTTCGATGAGGCCACCTGCGGCAAGATCACCCTGGCGGTGGACGAGGCCCTGACCAACATCATCAAGCACGCCTATCACGGCCGGGATGACAAGCCGATCGAAATCACGCTGGGAACCGTGCCGGCCCCGGCCGGGAAGCAGGCCCTTCGCATCGAGCTGCGCGACTGGGGCACGCCGGCCGGACGCGAGGAAATCAAGTCGCGGGACCTGGAGGATATCCGCCCCGGCGGGCTGGGCGTGCACATCATGAACAGCATCATGGACGAGGTGCAGTACGCCCCCGCCGACGGCGGGGGCACGCGGCTGGTGATGACCAAGAGGATGTGAGTAAGGAGCGTTTGATGGCCGTGGGAAGCGAGCCGATACGGAACGTGCAATGGATCGGCCCGGGGGCCAGCACGGCCCTCGTCGAGGCGGTCGGCGACATCGACATGCAGCGCAGCGCCGACTTCCAGCGCGGGCTGATGGAGGTGCTGGACCGGCGCCCCCGACAGATCGTGGTGGACCTTTCCGGCGTCGCCTACATGGATTCCTCGGGCGTGGCTTCTCTGGTGAAGCTGCTGGCGCGGGTTCGCCGGGAGAAGATCGGCCTGCGGCTGGCCGGCCTGACCTCTCGCGTCCGCAGCGTCTTTGAGATCACCCGGCTGGACAGCGTCTTCGATATCTTTGGCAGCGCACAGGAGGCCCTGCAACCGTGAACCGCCGCCCCGGCCAACGGAACCTCGTTGCCGCCGTCGGCGCCCGGGCGCTGGGCGGCATCGCCTACCTGGGCGGCATGGCGCTGATGCTGGCACAGGCCGGGCGCTGGCTCCTGCGCGGGATCGCCAACCCCAAGCTCCGGCTGCGGCGTGGGCCGCTGGCATTGCAGATGGTTCGGGTGGGCGTCCGCAGCGTGGGCATCGTCTCGCTGGTGCAGGTCTTTATCGGCGTGATCCTGGCGCTTCAGATGGCCCGGCCGCTGGAGCCCTGGGGCCAGGTGGACAAGATTGCCAACATCATCGGCGTGGCCGGCTTCCGCATGCTCGGGCCGATCATTACCGCGGTGGTCCTGAGCGGCTTTGCGGGGGCGTCCATCGCCGCCGAGCTGGGCACCATGGTCGTGGCCGAGGAGATCGAGGCCCTGGAGGCCCAGGCCCTCAGCCCCGTGCGCTTCCTGGTCGTGCCGCGGGTGCTGGCCACGTTCCTGATGATGATGCTGCTGACGATTATCGCCGACTGGATGATCGCCCTGGGCGGGTACCTCACCTCGCTGGCCGTCCTGAAGCCCCAGGTGTACATCGGCTACTGGGAGCGGATGCGAGATCAGCTGCGGGTGCGCGACTTCGTCAGCGGGCTGATCATGGCCGGCGTGTTCGGCTTGCTGGTGAGCCTGATCGGCTGCTACGAGGGCCTGCGCGTCCGCGGCGGCGCCGAGGGCGTCGGGCGGGCCACCACCATGACCGTCGTGTACTCCATCGTCGGCATCATCGTGGCCGCCTGCATCTTCACCGTGATCTTCTACGTCTACCGTTTCTGAGGAAACGCTTGCAGAGTCCGTGCGATGCCTGAGAACGTCACAGACCATGCCGCTCCGCAGCCGGTCATCCGGGTGCTCGACGTGGTGAAGCGATTCGGCGGGCTGGCCGTGCTGGACGGGGTCAGCCTGGAGGTCTACCCCGGCGAGACCATGGTGATCATGGGCGGCTCGGGCTGCGGCAAGAGCACCCTGCTGCGACTCATGATCGGGTCGCTGTTCCCCGACGAGGGACACGTGCAGATGTTTGGCCGGAACCTCGACGAGCTGGACGACGCCGGGCTGGACGCGCTGCGGCTGCGCTTCGGCATCCTGTTCCAGTCGGGGGCGCTTTTCAACTCCATGTCGCTGGGGGAGAACGTCGCCCTGCCGCTGGCCGAGCACACCGACCTGGACCGCGAGACCATCGAGATCATGGTCAAGATCAAGCTCGAGCAGGTGGGGCTGCGCGAGGCCGCCGAGCGCATGCCGGCCCAACTGTCGGGCGGCATGAAGAAGCGCGCCGGGCTGGCCCGGGCGATTGCCCTGGACCCGGAGATCCTGTTTTACGACGAGCCCTCGGCCGGCCTGGACCCGGTGACCTCGGCCGAGATCGACCAGTTGATCATGGACATGGCCGGCAAGCTGGGCGTGACCAGCGTGGTGGTGACGCACGAGATGGACTCGGCCTTCCGCATCGCCGATCGCATGGCGATGCTGGACGCCGGCCGCATCATCAAGGTCGGCCGGCGGAGCGAGTTTGAGGCCCTGCGGGACTGCCCGCTGACGGGCGATGAGGAAACGGACCTGGTTCGGCAGTTTCTGCGGGGGGACTCCGAAGGCCCGATTACCGCCCGCAGGCTTTCCACCGGATATGAGCGGGACATCCTCGGCGGGGCCGGATTCTGACTGATCGGAGCACCTGGAATGGCAAAGCGAAAACACAGCGAGCTGGCGGCGGGCGTGTTCGTCATCCTGACCTTGGGGGCCGGCATCGGCGTGCTGCTGTGGCTGGGGGTGGCGGAGGCGTTCACCACCCGCGGCGACCGGGTCGTGTTTTTCACCAGCTACCAGACCGGCAACCTCGGGCTGGAGGTCGGCAGCGCGGTGAAGGTCAATGACAAGCCCATCGGCAAGGTGGACGGGATCCAACTGGACACGGCCGGCGGCCGGACGCTGTACACGGCAAGGCTGAACCGGCGAGACCTGAAGATTCATACCGACGCGCGGGCGACCGCCGTGACCGAGTTCATCGGGGGGGCCGCCATCGTGCTGGAAAACTTCGGCACCGACGCGGCCCCGCCGGCCGACGAGCAGAACCCCCTTCTCCTTCTCGCCGCCGACCGGCTGCTGATGCGCGTCCAGGAGGCCCTGGGCTACGGCGAGGACCAGCGCGAGCAATTTCAGCAGACCATCGCCAGCATTGCCGAGGCCGCCGGAAGCGTCCAGAAGATCGCCGCGGCGTTGGCGGTGGAAGTCAACGCCGGCGACTCCGAGGCCCTGCTGGCGGAGATCAAGACCGCCGTGGGCAGCCTGAAGGTCAGCTCGGCCAACCTGGCGGACATGTCCGGCAGCCTGAAGGCCGAGACGGAAAGGAAAAACGCCGATTCCCTCCTGGCCAAGGTCCATGTCGCCGCCGACCACGTGGACAAGCTGGCGGCCGAGGCCTCCGGGATGATAACGACCGTCCGCCCGGACGTGGAGAAGATCGCCGCCAGGGTCCGCCAGTACGCGGAAAAGGACCTGGCCGACATCCTCACCCGGTTCCGCACGGCCAGCACCGACTTGGTCAACATCGCGGCCGACCTGCGGTCGGTCTCGGCGACCTCCAAGGACATCGTCGTGCTCAACCGGCAGCGGCTTGAGGACACGCTGGCGAGTCTCAAGTCCATGTCGCTGAACCTCGACGCCGCGGCCAAGGAGATCCGCCGCAACCCCTGGCGGCTGTTGCGACGGCCCAGCGAGCAGCAGCTCCACAGCGAAAACATCTACGACGCCGCCCGGGCGTTCGCCGAGGGGGCCGGCCAGCTGGAGGATGCGCTGACGCGGCTGGCGGCGCTGCGCGAGGCCCGGCCGCAGGGGGTCACGGCCGACGACCCCGAACTGGTCAAGATCCGAAAGCACGTCGAGACCACCTTCGAGAAATTTCGCGAGGTCGAGGATGCCTTGTGGAAGGAGTTGACCAAGTGAGCATCCGCTGCCCGGGTCATGGGCTCTGCTCGCGGGCCAGTTCAACAAGTCTGCGGGCCACAGGGTGGTCGGGCCGAATGAGGGAGGGGTCGTCGCTGGCCTGGCCTGGGATGAGCGTGGGGAGTGCGCCCATGCGGCGGTAGACCTCAATCCCCAGCTCCACGTCCGGGTCGGTGGGGCCGAGGTGGTAGTAACCCACAAGGCGCGTGTGCGGCTGCCACAGGAAAGAGCAGATCGGATGGGCGGCCTGGACGTGGTGAGGCTGGAGCGGGTGGTTCCACCCGTCGTGGATGTGGGCCTGGGCGAAGCACTCGCGTTGGAAGCTGACCTCGTTCAGCCCC
>LJUF01000115.1 GCA_001303665.1 Phycisphaerae bacterium SM23_33
TCGTCGCTGTGCCGCCGCAGGCGGGTGCCGACGACCATGTCGGCCTGCTCGTCCAGCAGGGGCTGGATGAGCCGGGGGGCGGCCTCGGCCGGGTAGGTGTCGTCGCCGTCGGCCATGAGGTGGATGTCGGCCGGCACCTGCTCCATCATCCTGGCCACCACCTGGCCCTTGCCGCGCAGCTTGACCTTCTGGACGACGGCCCCGTGCTCGGCGGCGACCTCGGCCGAGCCGTCGCCGGACATGTTGTCGAAGACGTAGATCTGGGCCTGCGGCAGGGCCCGGCGGAAGTCGTCCACGACCTTGCCGATGGTCTGGCGCTCGTTGAGGCAGGGAATAACGACCGCGATGCGTGGCTGCATGACCGGGCAGGCTAGCGGCGTGGAGCGGGATCGTCAAGGGCCGGGGCGTCTGCGGATTTTCTCGGAACTTCCCGCCAGCCGGTGCGACTAAAGCGAGGGCAAAAAGCTTTGTGTGCGCCGGCCGGGTAATCGGTATCATAGGATGGTGCGTGCGATGACACGATGGCGTTGGGGGAGGGCGCGAGCATTGGCGGCAGCGGCATGTGGCGCTCCGGGCCCGGGAGGACGATCACGGTGAGTCGCAGGTTGATGACCGTCGTTTGTGCCTCCGCAGCGGCTGCCGCGGTGGGCTGGGGGGTGAGTGCGCCGGTGCAGGCGCAGAAGGCAAGGCTGGTGGTGCTGGCCGGCGAGCGGGTCTCCGGCGGCGATGATTCCGGCAGGCCCATCCCGCTGGTGAACGCCGACGAGGAGATGGCCGCCTACCTGAAGCGGGCCCAGGAGATGGCCCAGAAGGGCGACTTCGCCGGGGCGATCGAGATTCTCCAGGCCCTGCTGAACCGCCCCGAGCAATGCTTCGTGCCCACCGAGGATCCCCGCCTGTACGTGTCGCTGGGCAGGCGGGCGACCGAAGTCATCGGCGACTTGCCGCCGCAGGGGATGCGGATGTACCGCAGCCTGTACGACCCGCCGGCGGGTCGGCTGCTGGAGCTGGCGGAGGAAACTCACGACGAGGGCGTGCTGCGCGAGATCATCGAGCGCTACTTCCACACCCGCTATGGCGACAAGGCCCTGAACCTGCTGGGGACGATCCTGTTCGACCGGGGCGAGTTTTCGCAGGCGGCCCGGTGCTGGTGGCGGATCCTGCGGGCGTATAAGGACAGCGATCTGGCGCCGGCGGTGGTTCTGGCCAAGACCGCGGTGGCCCACCATTACGCCGACGAGCAGCGCGCGGCCCAGGAGGCGTTGGAGCTGTTGAAGACGCGCTACTCGGACACCCAGGCCGTGCTGGGCGGAACCAGCCGGAACGTGGTGGCCTTCGCCGAAAGGATGCTCACCGGGCCGGTCCCGGAATTCGCCCCGATCCGCCGGGTGGCCGAAGGCTGGTACTCCCTGGCCGGGGCACCCGATTCGGTGGCGGTGATGAGCCCGTGCCGGCCGGTGCTGAGCCCCCGATGGACCAAGCCGGGCGAGAAGGTTGAAGACAACGAGAACATCCGGGCCTTGCTGGGCCCGACGCCCCCCATTCCCGCCCACCTGCTGCAAGACCCGCGCTACCGCCAGCAGTACCAGCACAGTCTGGCCCTGGAAGAGGGGCGGGTCATGTACAGGGGCCGCATCGGCAGCGCCGTCCGGACGGTGGTGCTGCCGGCGGTGATCCACCCGGTGGTGGTGGGCATGATGGTGCTGGCGCGCGAGGCCGGCGGGGTGGTGGCGTACGACCTGCTGACCGGGGAGAAGCTGTGGGACACGTTCGACGCCTTTCCGCTGTATCAAACCTTGCAGGCAACCGACGGCCGCCGCATGGTGGCCGGCCTGTATCCCCACCCGAACTGGTCGCCGGAAGACGACGGGCTGTGGACGCTGACGGTGGGGGGCGGCAAGGTCTTCGCCGTGGGCAAGTTCCCTCCTCCGTTGCTGGCTTACCAGATTGCCCGCAGCCGGCAGGGCCAGGTCTCCGACCACTCCGTGCTGGCGGCCTTCTCGCTGACCGGGGAGGGCAAGCTGGTGTGGCGCAGCGAGGATGAGGGCAAGGGCGACTTCCTTCCTTCCTGCCGGTTCCTGTCCGCGCCGACGTACGTGGACGGCAAGCTGTACGTGCTCGTGCAGCACACGCAGTCTTACTACCTGGTGTGTCTGGACGCCGAGACGGGGCGCACGATCTGGGTCGATCCGCCCATGGTCAGCCAGGCCCCGCCGACGGGCATGGCCTACAGCTCGGGGTACTATTTCTCGCAGGAAAGCGGCAGCCCGCCGGCCGTGGCCGATGGCCGGGTGTATGCCTGCACCAATGCCGGGGTGCTGGCGGCCTTCGACGCCGACTCCGGCCGCGGGCTGTGGGCCTACCAGTACGACAGCAGCCGCAACCAGATGCGGCTGCTGAACGGGCGGATCGTTCGATCCGGGCAGCCTACGCTGACGTATCCGCCCAACCCGATTGTGGTGACCAGGGGCAGGGTCATCTGCCTGCCTTCCGACGGCGAGCAGGTGCTGGCGCTGCGGGCCGACAGCGGCGAGCTGGAATGGGCGGCCGAGCGGGCCGGGCAGAGACACCTGACGGCCATCAGCGAGACCCACGTGCTGCTTTCGGCCCCCAGGCTCATCGTGATGAACGCCGTCAATGGCAAGGCGGTGTGGGCGCCGTCGCAGCCGGAGGACATTCACGGCCGGCCGGCGGTGACGCCCGACGCCGTCCTGGCCTCGGGCAAGGGGCTGGTGGTCCGCGTGTCGCTGCCGGACTTTTCCATGGCGCAGTCGCCGCTGGGCACCGCGGATGCCGTCCTGGGCAACCTGGTGTGCGTGCAGGGCAAGCTGTTGGCGGCCAACGTCGCCGGCATGTCGGCGTACTTTGACTTCGCCGAGGCCCACGCCGAGCTGACCGGGCGGATCAACAAGGCGGCCAAGCATGAGCTGCCCGCTCTGTGGTACCAGCGGGGCATGAACGCCTTCAACGACGGCAGACCCGAAAAGGCCCTGCCGGACCTGTTGGCGGCCCGGGAGGGCTGTCAGCAGGCCGGCCAGAGCGCCTTGCTGGCACGCGCCGAGCAGTCGCTGTATCGCGTCTGCGTGTCCCTGGCCAACCGGGCCTCGGACAGCGCCGCCATGCTGGAGATGTTCCACAAGGCCGACGGCTTCGCCTACAGCGACCGCAGCCGGGCCGAAATGCTCGTGCGAATGGTCAAGTACTGGACGCGGGTGGGGCAGTTCGCCAAGGCCGCGGCGGTGGCCCAGAAGCTGGCCGGCGATTTCACCGATACGGACCTGGCCGACGTGGAGATCGGGCCCAAGGCCGACCTGTACGTCCGCGATGACCCCGAGACCTGGCGCTTCACCGGCTACGACCTGGGCCACAAGCTGATCGGGGAGCTGATCGCCCAGCACGGTCAAAGCAGCTATGAGGCCTTCGACGCGAAGGCCAAGGCCGAGCTGGACGCCGCCATCCAGGCCGATGACAGCGAGGCGATGGTCCGAGTCACCGACACCTATCGGCACAGCCGCTGGGCGCCGCTGGCGCTGCTTCGGGCGGCGGAGTCCGGGTATCGCCGGGCCCTGAAACAGCCCGCCGAAAAGCTGGAGCGCCTCGCCGAGGCCAGTGAGTATCTCAGCCGCATCAACATGGAGTATCCCGACAGCGACCTGGCCCCCTCCGCCTGTCTGGGCCGGGCGATGGTGTATCAGCGGATGAAGCCGAACATCGCCTTCCTGGGGCTTTACGGCCTGAAGGGCTTGTCCGGGCAGACGCAGGTGTCTTTCGCGGGCGTGTCCGGCTCGCTGGCCGAGGTGCTGAGGCAGTTCGGCACCGAATCGCTGCGGTCGCGGCCGGAGCCGCAGCCGCTGGCGGTGTCGCTCGCCCCGCCGCTGGCGCAACTGTTCGGCGGGGGCGACGAGGCCCTGATCCTGCGGGATGCCGCCGGCCAGGCGGTCCGGCACGAGCAGGCGCTGTTCCTGCTGCGGGGCGACAGGCTCTGCCTGTTCGACCCGGCGGCCGAATCGTTCCAGCAAGGGCTGCGCTGGGAGGCGGCGGTCCCGCTGGACTCGGAGCGCCTGTACCGCTTTGGCTTTGCCTCGTGGGCGTACGGGATGGTGTGCGGCCTGAGCAAGGACAAGTCGGTGTTCGTAGCGGCCTGCCGGGGCGGCTTCCTCGGGGTGGACGTGAAGACGGGCAAGATGCGTTGGCACAAGGGGACGGACGATTCCGTGGTGTCGCGGATGCAGTCGCTGGCCCTGGGGGAGGATCAGCTGGTGGTGCTGGACAGCACCGGCAGCATCGTCGGGTTGGACCTGGCCACGGGCAAGCAGGCCTTCAGTCATAGCATTACCGTGGCCCAGCTGCCCTGGCGTGCGCCGGCCCAGATTGCCGGGCATCTGCTGGTGACGGTGCACGGGCGGACGCAATGGCGGGCCAGCGTGTACGACCTGGACAGCGGGAAGCTGCTGGGTTCAATCCCCCTTGGCGCCACCGGCGGTCAGGTGCAGGTGACGGGCGACGGGCTGGTGCTTGCCTGCGACGGGCGGGAGCTGCGGTTGATCGAGCCGGTGCTGGGGCTCAATCAACCCATCTGGAGCGTCGGGCTTCCGGGGCAGCATGGGCCGATGATTCTGACGGCGACCGACACGCAGGCGGCGGTTTCGCCGGCCGACAACAGCGGTCTGATCGAACTCCGCAGCCTGGTGCACCACGGGATGATCGAGCGCAGCTTCCAGACGGAGGCGGTGGGTGGGCAAACCGCCGTGCCCGTCAGCGCCGCCCTGGTGGGCGACCGGCTGTACGTGGTGGCGGGGCAGTTGGCGGGCGGCAACCGCAACGCCATCCTCACCGGCCGGCTGTCATACGTGGAGAATCCCAGCCTCCAGGTCTTCGACCGCGCCAGCGGGGAACTGCTGTGGGTGGCCAACCTGGCCTTCGGCGGGGCCCAGCCGTACAGCTACGTCATGCCGCTGGAGGTCTGCCGCAGCCACGTCTCGGTGCTGGTCAAGTCCCAGCATTACACGCGGCCTTCCACCGCGGTCCTTATCGACGACCGGACGGGAAAGATCGTTCAGAAGTTCACCGTGCCGGGGGCGCAGGGGGTGGCTGTTCAGATGCGCTACTTCCGGCACATGTGGCTTTCGGGCCCGGTGATTATCAACGGCCGGGTGGTCCTGGAAACCCACAAGGGGCTTTGGGTTTACGGAGGACGCCAGTGAGCGCCAGGGCAATAGGCAAAAGACACGTGCTGTTGGCGGCCGCAATGAGCGCTGTGGTCGTAATGCCTTGCGGTGTTGATTTGCCGCCCTCCAGCGGCGGCCGGGCCTTGGCGGGCGCGCCGGGCCGGCAACTGCCGGAGATGGTGAGCCTGGAAACGGCAAAGGCCATCGACAAGGGCCTGAAGTACCTCACCCGGACGCAGCGGCCGGACGGAAGCTGGTTCAACAGCGGCGGGTACAACTACCCGGCGGTGATGACCTCGCTGGCGGGGATGGCCTTGCTGGCCTCCGGCTCGACCCCGGAAACCGGGCCGTACGCCGCCCAGGTCAAGAAGGCGATGCTGTACCTGCTCCGGCTGGCCGAGTCCAGCAAGGACGGGCTGATCTGCGGGCCGTCCGGGGAGGCGCGCAGCATGTACGGGCACGGCTTCTCCATGCTGTTCCTCGCCCAGTGCTACGGCATGGACCTGAACAAGGAATTCGGCGAGCGAATCCGCAAGGTTCTGGACAAGGCGGTGACGCTGACCGCCCGGGCCCAGTCGGACCTGGGGGCGCAGCACAAGCACGCCGGCGGGTGGATCTACACGCCCGCCCAGCCGGCCGACGAGGGCTCGGTCACGGTCACCCAGCTGCAGGCCCTGCGCGCCTGCCGGAACGTGGGCGTCAAGGTGCCGCACAGCACCATCGAGCGGGCGGTGGAGTATCTGAAGTACTGCCAGCAGCCCGACGGGGGCATCTGCTACTCGGCCCGAAGCCGGGGCTCTTCCCGGCCGCCGATATCGGCCGCCGCCATCGCCTGCTTTTATGCCGCGGGGGTTTATGACCGGCAGCGCGGCGGCCCGGAGAGCGAAGAGGCCAAGATGGTGGAGAAGCTGGTGACCTACTGCAAGCGGGTGATCTCGGTGGATCGAAGCGACGGGCACTATTTTTACATGCATTTTTATTACGCCCAGGGGATGTATCAGCGGGGCGGGCAGGACTGGAAAAACCACTATCCCCAGATTCGGGATCGCCTGATCCAGACCCAGGGGGTGGATGGGTCGTGGATGGGCGACGGCGTGGGCACCACGTACGGCACCGCGATTGCGACCGTCATCCTTCAGTTGCCCTACGGGTACCTGCCGATTTGCCAGCGGTAGTTCAGCGAGGTGTGAGTCAAGCTTTTCGGCCGATCCAGCAGGAGAGAAAGCATGGCCATTACCGTGACGTGCAAGTGTGGCAAGCAACTGCAGGTTCCCCAGGAGTACGTGGGCAAGTTCGCCAAGTGCCCCTCGTGTGGCAACGCCATCGCCATCGGGGCCGAGCACGCCGCCAGCCGGCTGCCGGAACAGCCGCCGGCGGGCCTGGCCGGCGGGGAGATGACCCGAGATGACATTGCCGCCGTGGAGCGGCTGACGCAGGCGTACGCCACCCTGCGGGCGGAACTGGCCAAGGCCATCGTGGGGCAGGAGCAGGTGCTGGAGGAGCTGCTCATGTGCATCTTCGCCCGCGGCCACGCCATCCTGGAAGGCGTGCCGGGACTGGCCAAGACGCTGATGGTCTCCTCGCTGGCCAAGTGCCTGAAGCTTCAGTTCGCCCGCATCCAGTTCACGCCCGACCTGATGCCCTCCGACATCACCGGCACCGAGGTCATCCAGGAAGACAAGTCCACCGGCACGCGCGAGTTCAAGTTCTTCCACGGCCCGGTCTTCAACAACGTCATCCTGGCCGACGAGATCAACCGCACACCCCCCAAGACGCAGGCCGCCCTGCTGGAGTCCATGCAGGAGCGCCAGGTGTCCGTGGGCGGGAAGCGCATGCCCATGAAGGACCCGTTCTTCGTGCTGGCCACCCAGAACCCCATCGAGCAGGAGGGCACCTACCCGCTGCCCGAGGCCCAGCAGGACCGGTTCATGTTCAAGATCCTGGTGGACTATCCGGACTGGGACGAGGAGTTCCGAATCGTCCGGCTGACGACGGCCATCGAGGAGGCCGAGCTCACCCCCGTGCTGGACGGCCCGGCGATCATCGAGCTGCAGCACATCATCCGCCGCGTGCCGGTGGCCGACCACGTCATCCGCTACGCCATGAGACTGGTGCGGGCCACCCGCGTGCACGAGGGCAACGTGCCCGACTTCATCCACGAATACGTCTCCTGGGGCGCCGGCCCGCGGGCCTGCCAGTACCTCATCTTCGGCGGCAAGGTCCGGGCCGTGCTCCACGGGCGATACCACGTGTCCACCGAGGACATCCAGGCCGTCACCCGACCCGTGCTGCGGCACCGCATCGTCACGAACTTCAACGCCGACGCCGAGGGCTTCACCACCGACAAGCTGGCGGACCGGCTGCTGGAGACCATCCCCGCCAAGGAAGGCGCCATCGCCGCCAGCCCCGACACCGCCGGCGTGCTGAAGAAATAGCGGCCGGAGGGCCGGCCGGTCATGCGCCCCCAGGAGGTGGCGGATCGAAGATGGCCAAGACGGAATTACAGAAGTACCTGGACCCCAAGGTGCTCAGCAAGATCAGCCGGCTGGACCTTCAGGCCCGGCTGGTGGTGGAGGGGTTCATTTCGGGCATGCACCGCAGCCCGTTCCGCGGCTTCTCGGTGGAGTTCGCCGAGTACCGGGAGTACACCCCCGGCGACGACATCAAGCACCTGGACTGGAAGGTGCTGGCCCGGACCGACCGCTTCTACATCAAGCAGTACGAGGAGGAGACCAACCTCCGGGCCACCTTCCTGGTGGACATCAGCGAGTCCATGCGGTACGGCGAGGAGGGCGGCCGCCGGGCCGACCGCATGAGCAAGTTTCATTACGCCGCCTGCGCGGCGGCGGCCCTGGCCCACCTGCTGCTGGGCCAGCAGGACGCCGTGGGCCTGGCCACCTTCGACGAGGAGCTGCGGGCATACGTGCCGCCCTCGGCCAATCCCAACCAGATCAAGAGCTTCGTGCACGAGCTGGACGTGTCCAGCCTGGTCCGCAAGACCACCGTGGAGCACATCTGCCACAGCCTGGCCGAGAAGATCCCCCGGCGGGGGATGATCTGCCTGGTCAGCGACCTGTTCGTGGACACAGACGGGCTCATGCGCGGGCTGTGGCACTTCCGCCACCGCGAGCACGAGGTCATCGTGCTGCACATCCTGGACGAGGACGAGCTGGGGTTCCCCTTCCAGGGCAACACGCTGTTCCGCGGGCTGGAGGCCACCGGCCAGCTCATGGTCCAGCCCAGGGCGCTCCGCCAGGGATACCTGGATGCCGTCGGGCGGTTCTGCGCGGAGGTGAAGCGCCGCTGCATCGCCGACCGGATCGACTACAAGCTGATCTCCACGGCCGACCACCTGGACGCGGCCCTGCTGGCGTTCCTGGCCGCCCGGGCGGCGGCCGTGCGCAAGGCCGGCTCGAAAAGATAACGCGTTTGCGTGGCTGCTTTGAGGACGGGCGATGCCTTTTGCGAACCCGGGATTGTTTGCCATGGGGGCGGCCGCCGCCAGCGTCCCCATCATCATCCACCTGCTCAACCGCCGGCGGTACAAGATCATTGACTGGGCGGCCATGCGATTCCTGCGCGAGTCGGTCCGCCGCAACCGCCGCCGCATCCAACTGGAAGAGCTCATCCTGCTGGCGCTGCGTTGCCTGGCCATCTTCCTGCTGGCCGTCGCCGTCGGCCGCTTCGTGGGCTGCGCCCCCGCCCCCATGTCCGTCGTCGCCGCCCGCGCCCAGATGACCCACGTGTTCGTCCTGGACGACAGCGTCTCCATGGGCCAGAAACTGGCCAACACCACCTCCTTCAACAAGGCCGCCAACGACCTCGCCGAGATGCTGCGGCAGGTCTCCTCCGCCGACCGGGTGGCCGTGCTGCTGACCAGCCGGCCCAGGCGGGCCGAGGCCTTTGTGGACCTGGGCACCCTGTCCGACCCGGAAGGGCTGGGCGACCGGCTGAAGGCGCTGAAGCCCTCCGACGCCCGGGGCGAGCTGGACCGCACGCTGGAAACGGCCAGAGAGCTTTTCCAGCTCGTGCCCGGCAAGACGGCAAAACGACTCTACCTTCAGCGATTTCCGCCGGGCCGACTACGCCGGCCCCGACTTCAGCGAGCGGGTCCGCGCCGAGCTGAGGGCGCTGCGCGACGGGAACGTCGGCGTGGTGCTGCTGAATTACGGTTCGGCTCCCGCCTCGAACCTGACCGTCGAGGAGATCGTCGCCCTGAACAAGCTCACCCTGGCCTCCCAGCCCGTTCATGTGCAGGCCCGGGTGCGGAACAACGGCCCCTCGCCGGCGGAGAACGTGGCGGTGGGGTTCGTCATCCGCGACGCCGGCGGGCTGGAGGCCCGGCTGCCGGCCAAGACCATTCGCTCCATCGAGCCGGGCGAGTCGCAATTGGTCCAGATCAGCTCCGACCTGCCCGAGGCGGGCGCCGCCGCCGTCGAGGTTCACCTGCCCGGCGACAGCCTCACCGGCGACAACATCGGCTTCCTGGCCGTGGAGGTTCGCGAGGCCCGGCGGGTGCTGGTGGTGGACGGGGACCAGGAAAGGCCCGACCCGACCCTGTGGGAGTCCTATTACCTGGTGATGGCCCTGGACCCCCTGGGCGACCACGGCTACGGCAATGAGGTCAAGGCGGTCTCCGTGAATCGGCTGGCGGAGGAGAATTTCGCCAACTACGAACTGGTGATCCTGGCCAACGTGGGCGATTTCCCGCTTACCCCTGACGCCGCCGGCATGATGGGCTACGGCCAGTTGAAGACCCTGGAGCAGTACGTCGCCTCCGGCGGCGGGCTGGCCATCTTCACCGGAAACCGGCTCAACCTGAGCTTCTACAACGGCCCGTTCTACAACCAGGGCGAGGGGCTGTGCCCGCTGCGGCTGAATCCCCCGGTGGAGGACGCCCGGAACCGCATCCAGTTCGTGCGATTGCAGCGGGAGGGCATCTCCACCGACCAGGTCATGCAGGTCTTCCAGGGAAACCGCTCCCAGTTCACCCGCTTCGTCCGCTTCTACGGCTACACCCCGGCCGAGCCCGCCCCGCCCGTGGCCAGTCCCAAGCTCGGCCCGGTCCGGGTGCTGGCCCGCTTTGACAACAAGCAGACCACCCCCCAGTACAGCCCGGCCGTGGTGGCAAGGAAGTACGGGCGCGGCTCGATCATGATGATCTGCACGACGGCCGACATCGAATGGACCGACTGGCCCAAGGACCTGACCTTCCTGCCGTTTGTCAATGACATGGCGGAGTACCTTTCCCGGCCGGTGGCAGCCG
>LJUF01000116.1 GCA_001303665.1 Phycisphaerae bacterium SM23_33
CTCCGCTTCCCCACGAACACCGCCGCCCGCATAGTCGTTCTCTCAGCCATGGGGGTTCTATACCCGCCGAGCCGTGAGGATGCAAGCTGCCGGGCGGGGCGCCCGGGGCTATTCGGCCGCCGCGCCCGGCTGTTTTGCCTGGAATCTGGCGACGACGGGGCGGTGGTCGGAGCCGGTCTGCTTGATGACGCGGGCGTGGAGGCACTGGAGGTCGGGGGTGTGGAGGATGTGGTCAAGCCGCGCCCCGGCCCACAAAGGCCACCGGCCCACCTTCCAGGTGTGGCTCCAGGGATCGAACTGGCTCAGGGCGTCGCGGAAGCCCTTCTCGCCGCGTGCGTAGGAGACGGCGCGACCGCCCTCCGGCTCGTTGAGGTCGCCCACCACCAGCGTCGGCCGGGTGTGGTCCACCCAGCCGAGAAGCTGCTCGAGCTGCCTCCGCCGGACCTGCTTCGATCCGAAGTACGCCCCGAGGGAGAAGCGATAGGCCCCGTCGGCGGCCTTGGCTACCGGCGGTCGCAAGTGGACGTTGAGGATCTGCACGCGCCCGGCGGGGGTGTCCACCCGGATCAGCCAGCCGGGATGCCACGTCCCCTCAGCCTTGCGGTAGTAGACGTCTTCGAAGCGGAACTTGGAGAGGAAGCCCTGCCCGCCCGCGCCGGCCACATGGCGGAAGCGCATGTACCGATACTGCTCGCCCAGCTCCTTGCGGAGCAGCGCCTCCCATGCCGGCGAGGTCTCCTGGAGGCAGACCACGTCGGCGTCGGCTTGTCGGATGGCCTGGACCGTCCGCTCGGCCGCGGGCATGGTGTAGCAGACGTTCTGCGTCAGGACGCTGAAGGTCGGCCCCGTCGCCGGGACCGGCGGGCGCTGGCAGCCAGTTCCAAGAAGGGACACGCATATGGCCGAAAGGGCAGGAATCGCCCGGGGCGGCCAGTGCGGCCTGAATCCGCCGCTCCGGGACATCTCGTTGGCTGAACCCATATCACCCCTGACGCTCATGGCTCGCCAAGACCATCCGCTGTGTGCTGGCGCGAAGAGCCTCGGACCCCATCTGAGTACGGTCGTACCGCCGTCGGGGCCCGAACGCGGCCAACATGCCTATCGTAATAATCAGCGCCGAAGGTCTGCCGTGCGCTGATTCTTCAGGATGGCGTCGATGATCTGGTTGCGCCAGCGGTCCATGTTCTGGAGGCGGGCGAGGCGCTCGGCGAAGTCCTTGGGGGCGGCGCGGTCGCTGCGCTGGGCGATGGCCTGGCGGCCGATCTCGGCCAGCAGCTTTTCGGCGGCGGCCTTGCCGGCGAGCTTCTTGTAGGTCTCGGCCCAGCGGCGGTCGTCGTAGGCCTCGCGCAGGCCGATCATGAAGGGCGTCTGCACCGTGCCGAAGGGGGTGTACCAGCCGAAGCCCCAGCCCTGCCCGCCGGTGGTGTCGAAGCGCGGCAGGGTGTTGTAGGCCCAGGTCAGCGAGCCGCGGCTGTCGTAGGCGCCGAAGTAAAAGCCGAAGCGCAGCCGGACGTCATCGGCCGAGGCGTGATCGTCGCAGCCACCGTACTGCCAGAACTGCTTTCCCGCGGCGCGGACCTTGTTGCCCATCTCCTGGTCGGCGTGGATGGCGTTGGTGCAGAACACGTCAATGTCGCCCAGGAACACCAGCCCGGCCGAGGGGCTGTACACGTCGGCGCCGATGAGGACGTTGTCGAAGCCGGCGGAGCCCTTGCGGATGAGCTGGCAGTTGTCCCTGAAATGCGGCTTGATCCACGAGCCGGCGCCGATGACCGTGTGGAAGGGGTTGTCCCACTTCCCCCGGCCGGCCCACTTGTTCGGCTCGTCGAAGGGGTGGAGGATGATCTTTTTCGGCCAGGGGCCGTTCTGCGCGTGCTCGGCCATCTGGCGGACCCATTCGGGGTACAGTTGGCGCAGCTCGGGGATGACCATGGCCGGCTTGGCGTTGGTCTTGTCCAGGAACTCGCGGCGGAGGGCGTTGCGGTCGCCCGGCTGGGCGCGGTACAGGTCGCGCTCCAGGTTGAGGGTGTCGGGGAAGCCCAGGGGGTCGCCGCCGAGGAACCAGAAGATGTGCGTCATGCCGAGCTTGTCGACGGCGTATTGCATCCAGTCGTCCAGGTAATACCAGTCCTGGGCGAGCTTGCCCTTGCGGACGGTCATCTGCGACTGGGCCCCGCCGAACCAGATGTGCATGCCGGTGTGGTTGAACTCAAAGAGCGTCCGCAGCTCCTGGAGGGTGCACAGTCCGCCGAGGCAGGAGCCGTGGTCCAGCCCGGCCTGCTGCATCGTCAGCAGCGTCACGGGCACGACCTCGACGCGGATGGGGAAGGCGCAACTCGCCTCGCCGCTGGCCGTCTGGCAGGCGACGCGGACATTGCCCTCGTATTTGCCCGGCTTGCTGGCCTCACCCAGCGTCTTAACCGTCACCCAGAACCAGTGCGAACGACCGGCCGGGATGTCCACCGGGTAGGCCGGCCACATCCGCTGCGGAAACATCAGGTAGGACTTCTCTCGGGCCCGAGAACTCTTCACCACCGCGGCGTACTCGGCCGAGCGGCAGTCGATCTCGCAGGTGAGCTTGCCGGCCGGGCCCGTCAGCTCGCCGACGGTGAAGTCGACCTCCTTCAGGTCGGTTCCATTGGCGTAGACGCCGAAGGCGGCGGTTTCGTACTCGTTGCGGGCCAGGCGGAGTTCCAGCCCCGCCCCGGCCTCGCCCTGCTGCGGCGCGGCGTTGGGCATCAGTGTGGCCATGTACGTCCGGGCGAAGGGCACCAGCGGCTTGCCCTTCGACGCATCGGGCAGGACGGGCTCTTGCCCGGCGCCCAGGTCGGCGGCCTTGCGCTTGTCGGCCTGGACGCGGGCGACCCACTCGCGGGTCTCGCGGAAGTACTTCTCGGCGGCCCCTTCGCCGGTTGGGGTCACCACGATGGATTCGACCGGCAGATCCTTGTCGGCGCGGATGAAGAACTCCGTGACGTCGCCGGGGGCGTTCTTGCGGATGAGCAGGTCCCAGGAGATGGGCACGTCGGCGGTCTTCCATTTCCCGTCGCCCAGACCGCCGAAGCGGTGCACCTCGCTGGCGCCCCAGTAGCCGGCCACGCCGGCGTGGGAAGACAAGACCACCGGCTGCGCGGCGGTGTCGTTGTACGTGACCTTGAGGACGTACACGGTGCCCTCAGGCGGGCGCGTGGCCTTTCCCCACCACACGGGCACGACGATTCTGGCGTCCCTGCCGGCCTTGGCCGCCCGGCAGGCCCGCTCGTCGATCCGCGCCGGGCGGGCCCAATCGGCCTCATCCAGTCCCGGCCAGTCCGCCAGCTTCAGGCTGGGCAGCCCTTCCGCCCGCGGCAGCCGGGCCGGGTCAGCCGCCCCCGCGCATCCGCCCGCCGCCACGACCGCCGCCAGAACCACGCTTGCAAGTCGCATGTCTCGCCTCCCTGTGCTGGTCAGACTGATGAATGCTTCCGCACCTTGCCGGCTGCCGTCCGAGCCGAGCCGGCGCCGGGAAAGTATACCAGAAGTCGGCAGGCGTTGAGGGCCCGCCCGCAAATCGACGGCCGCGGCCGAAAAAGAAGCCTCCAGGAGGCTTTGCTCGCATGTCGGCCTTGCGGTATAAGAGGTGCGCATAGCAGGCAGCCGTCCATGGTCACCATGAGCGAGATCGAAGAGATCCGTCGGCGGATCGGGCGGGAATTTGCTCCACATCGGGTGGTACTGTTCGGCTCGTACGCAGACGGCACGGCCACGGAGGACTCCGACGTTGACCTGCTGGTCGTCATGCCCTTTGAAGGCAAGAGCTTCCGGCAATCCCTGGAGATCCTGAACCGCCTGGACCTGCGGATCCCCGTGGATGTCATCGCCCGGCAGCCGGAGGACGTGGATCGCCGGTACGCCGAGTGCGACCCCCTCATCCGCGAAGCCCTTGACCGCGGGAAGGTCCTGTATGAACGAGACGGTTAAGGAATGGGTCGGCAAAGCCCAAGCCGACTTCGCCACCGCCGGGCGCGAACTGCGAGCCGAAGCATCCCCTAACTTCGACGCCGTTTGCTTCCACGCCCAGCCCCGGCGCGGGGGGTGAACACGCTACGCAATGATGGCGACGTCCTTTGGGTCGAGGACGAGTTGGCCGGAGATCTTTTTGCCGGTGATCAGGTCGCGCCCGGCCGGCAGGCGGGAGATGGTCTGGGGGTCGTCGCCGTGGTTGAGGAGGAACAGCAAGGTCTTGTCGGCGGAGGTGCGGCGGGCGGCCTCGACGTCGGCCGGCAGGCCGGGAAGAATCGGCTCAACACCCGCCTCGGCCAGGGCCAGGTCCAGCAGGGCGGCGGCGTTGGCCTCGGACAGATACGTGCCGACGTAGATAGCCCGCCCGGCGCCGAGGCGATTGAGGGTGACGGCGAGAGCCCAGGCGTAGTGACCGTGCCGCCAGCGGCCGAGCAGCTCGGCCGATGACGCGGCCAGGACCTCGTACCACTTGTGGGCCTGGGCGGAGGTGCCGTCGGCCAGCTCGATGGCGTTCTCGGCCTCGTCCAGCCGGCCGTACTCCTCGACCGTCACGCCGGCCAGCCCGGCCAGCAGCCCCGGCGGCGTGAGGTCGGTAATGCGATTGAAGCGGTCGCGGGTGCCGGTCCAGGCGGTCATCAGCAGCGTGCCGCCGGCGCGGACGAAGCCGGTCAGCCGCCAAGCGAGGGCTTCGTCCATGAGGGTGAAGCTGGGCAGGACGATGAGCTTGAGCCCGTCGAAGCTGTCGGAGGCCTCGACGATGCCGACCGGCAGCTTCCGCCGCCAGAGGTAGTGATGGGCGGTGCGGGCCTGCTCGCTCGGCGATGGCATGCCCAGCGGCATGGCGGCGTGGGCCTGCTCCTGGTCGTACTCAGCGAGGACGGCCGCGGCGACGTCCACGCTCGTGCCGAGGATCTCGGTTCCGATGCGGCGCAGCTCGTTGCCCTCGCGGGAGAATTCCTGGTAGCGGCGGCGGGGCTTGTTGTCGTGGTCGAGCACGCCGCACCAGTACTCCTCGGCCCCGAATCGGCAGGTTCGCCAGCGGAAGTGCAGTATGCCGTCGGCGCCGTGGGCGACGGCCTGATAGGCCCACAGCCGCATCTGGCCCGGCGGCGGCGTGCGGTGGATGTAGCCCACCTGGCCGCCGGGGCCGGCCTGAAGCTCGGGCACCAGGACGTTGCCGGCGGCCGAGCGGGCCCGGTCGGCCGCGTAAGGGATCGAATGCACCTCCTCCGTGAAGGCCGGGTACAGGTCCACCCCCAGAAAGTCCAGGTCGCGGGCGAAGACGGCGTAGTCGATGTGCGGCATCAGGCCGTTATGGGTGATGAGCCATTCGGCCTTGGCCCGGCGGAGGATCTCCACCTGCTCGCGCTGGAACTCGCAGGTGCTGTCGGAGACGAAGCGGCGATGGTCGAGCACGTGCCCGGGGTTGGCCCGGGCCGGGCGGTCGTACGGCAGCACGATGTGGTCGAAGCTGCCGTAGCTCTGGGCCCAGAAGGCCGTCCCCCAGGCCTCGTTCAGGGCGCCGATGTCGTCGTCGTAGCGGCGACGGCACCATTCCCGGAACGCCCGCTGGCAGGCCTCGCAGTAGCACAGGGAGAAGTGGCAGTTGAGCTCGTTGTCGGTCTGCCAGCCGATGACGTGCCGGCTGTAGGCGAAGTGCTCGGCCATGGCGGAGGTGATCTTCCAGGACTGCTCGCGGAAGGCCGGCGAGTTCGTGCAGCAGTGCTGGCGGCTGCCGTGTTCCATGCGCCGGCCGCCGGCGTCCACGCGCAGCACCTCCGGGTAGCGGAAGCTCAGCCAGCGCGGCGGCGTGGCCGTGGGGGTGCAGAGGATCGTACGGATGCCCACCCCGCCGAGGCACTCGACCTGCTCGTCAAAAAAGGAGAAGTCATACTCGCCTTCGACCGGCTCCATCCGGTCCCAGGCGAACTCAGCCATGCGGACGCAGTTCACGCCGGCCGCCGCCATCCGCGCCGCGTCGTCGGCGCGTTCTGCATCCGACCAGTGCTCGGGGTAGTACGGGGCGCCGAACAGGAACGTCCTCAGGCCGGTCGGCCTGCGATGCCTCGGTAAAGACTCGTTCTCCATTACCTTTCTCCGCGGTGCCGTCTAGGGCCGGGCCGCGCCGCCGCCCTGGGCCATGTCCAGGGCCTGGAACAGATCGTCGGTGGAGAAGGCGCCCCTCAGGAGGATGGGCGGGCGGGCCTTCGGCGGGAAGATCACCGTCAGGGGCGGGCCGGACTGGCCCAGTTGGTCGTACAGCATCCTGGAGGCGGGCATCCGGTCTTTGGTCACGTCGCCCTTGACGGCGAGGACGCCGCGCCGCCTGAGCGTCTCGGCCACCTCCGCCTTGTCGTACACCCTCACGTCGACGACCTTGCACTCGACGCACCACGCGGCCGTGAACTTCACCAGGACGGTCCGGTCGGCCGCCCGAGCCGCGGCAATCTCCGCGGCGTCGAACGGGCGCATCTCCAGGACCGGCGGCGCGGGCGGGCGGAGCATCCACAGCCCGCAGCCGACGGCGACGGCGGCCGCCGACAGCCGGACCGACCACTTCCGCCACGCCGCCGCGTCGTAGCTGACCCACCGGCCCCACATCCACAGGCACATCGCCACCACCACGGCGTAGGCCAGCACCCACCTCAGGTACACCTCGGATATCTGCGTCCCCAGCAGCCACACCGCGATCAGCAGCAGCACGAAGCCGACGAACTCCTTGAACAGCCCGGTCCAGCGGCCGGCCCGGGGCAGGCGGGAGACCACCTGGGGGAAGAACGCCAGCACGGCGTGGGGGGCAGCCATGCCGACTCCCATCACCACCAGGCTCAGCGTGCCGATCCAGAGAGGCTTCAACTGGGCCCAGGCGAAGGCGGCCGCCAGCACGGCCCCGCTGCACGGGGTGGAGAGGATGCCCATCAGGAAACCCATGCCGACGGCCCCGAGGTGTCCCTGACCGGGCTCGGCCTCGCCGACCCTGCCGGGCACGGTAAGGGTGAACACGTCGAACATGTTCGCCGCCATCGCCACCAGCAGCAGCACCATCGCGATGACCAGGGGGGGATGGCGGAACAAGTCGCTCAACGTCAGGATGTATCCCAGCGCCAACTTCAGTGCCGCGCTGGCGGCGGCAATTCCAACGAAGAACAGCATGATGCCCAGGGCGAACGCCATGCCCAGGCTGATGAATCGCCGCCGCCGCTGCTTTGCCTGGTTCAGCAAGGCCAGCAGCCGCAGCGGGATCACCGGCAGGACGCACGGCATGACGTTCAGTATCAGCCCGGCCAGGAAGGCCAACGCCAGCCCCCCCGCCAGGCTCATGTCCGCCAGGCCGGTTCCTCCAAAGACCGCGAAATCCACCCGCCTGGCCGGGGGCGCAGCCTGCGTTTCCATCGGCGCGGTCGTCAAGGCCTCCCGCCATTGCCGGGTCGTCCTCGCCCGGGCCAGCCCATCTTTTATCTCCCCGGCCCATTCCGGCGAAACGAGCGTCTCGTCGCCGACCTCGACGGCCGCCGTGATGGTCACGGCCAACTGCATGCACACGCTCGGGTCGCAGAGCTGCCCGGCTATTTGCAGCGGCAGCTCATACCTGCCCGGCGCCAGGCCGGCCGGCACCGTCACCGGCACGTAGGCATAGCCCCTGCCTTCGTAAACGTTGTGGGTGTCACTGCTGCCGTCGGGAAACTTCGTGACATGCGGGTGGGCCAGCGAGAACAGAACCTCCCCCACCTTCAGCCGCGTCGCGCCGGCGGCGACGGTCAGGTCCTGGGCGGCCACGATCTTTCCGCCCGCCACCGGGCCGTACACCCAGAACTTCTCGGCGACGGTCATCTCCACGGCCACGTGCAGGGAGTCGCCGGGCCTGACCGTCTTGTGGGATAAGACCACCCGGGCGGAGAACTCATCCAGCGCCGAGGGCCGCTTGGCCCCCGGGACGAGCACATCATCGAGAAGCTGCCCGCCCGCCGGCACGGCCGCCCAAACCAGCGCCATGCCCGCAAGGATCGTCAGACGAAGACTGCGCATGCCTGTCTCCGGCCCCTTCTGGCGCCAATATCTCATTGTAGTCTGTCTCTTCGGCACGGGCTTGCGCCCCGCTTCGGCCCCGGCGACCAACGCCGGACCCAGGACATCCGCCGCACTGCCCACCGACGCAGCAAGTGAGGTCTTGGCGGGCGCCGTGCAGGAGGCCCGCTCAACGCAGCGCCGGTACGACGACCGCCGCCAGCACGAACACGCTGTGTGCGAGCACGCTGAGGCCGCCGATGACGATGCCCACCCAGGCGTGGACTTTGCCCTTCACTTCCGGCTGCCTGCCCGCCTTCCTGAGGCCCAGGATGCCGAGCACGACGGCCGCAATCCCCAGGAGCACGCCCAGGCAAGGGATCAGCGAGAAGATGCCCAGGTAATAACCGACCAGCGCGGGCACATTCTTGTAAGGGATCACGCCTCCCGTAACGTCGCCGCCTGACGGCTGGGGCGCAGGTGAAGGAGGTGGCGGCGGAGGTGGTGCCGGCGGAGGCCCGGGCTGACTGCCGCTTGCGTTCGGCTCACTCATGACGTCCCCTTTCCCACTCACCGCGCCCGCGCGGCGGGTTCCTTCACCACGAATTCCAGCCCGTGGTCCGAAGACACGTGCTTGGCTTGGCCCAAGACCCTACCCGGTCCGCGGGCCCGCTTCAAGGGGCCCCGGCCGCTCAGGCCAAGCCGGTGCGCTGCTCAGGGCTTCACAGGATGAGCATCGCATCGCCGTAAGAGTAGAAGCGATATCGCATTTGCACGGCCTCGGCGTAGGCATCCAGGATCAGCCGGAGGCCGCCGGTGGATCCGGGGGCACAGAATGCCGCCACCAGCATCAGCAGCGTGGACCGGGGCAGGTGGAAATTCGTCAGCAGGGCGTCGGTGGCTCGGAACTCCGCCGGAGGATGGATGAACAGGTTGGTCCATCCCTGGCGGGCGGCCAGCGGCCCGGTCGCCGCAGCCGTTTCCAGCACGCGGACGCTGGTCGTTCCCACAGCCACGATCCGCCGGTGATCGCGGCGTGCGGCGGCCAGTGCTTCCGCAGCGGCCGCCGGAAGCTCATACCACTCCGGGTGCATCGAATGCCCTTCCAGTCGCTCGGTCCGCACCGGCTCGAACGTGCCCAGCCCCACGTGCAGCGTGACCATCGCGAGCTGAACGCCCCTGCTCCGCAGCGCTT
>LJUF01000117.1 GCA_001303665.1 Phycisphaerae bacterium SM23_33
AGGGCTCGGACGTCGCTGTTGGGGGTCGCGGCGGCAGCGGGCTGGTAGGTTCGAAGGACTTCGGCGGCGGCGGGGTAGTGGCCCAACTGTTCGTACAGCAGCGCCAGGTAGGCCGCGGGTGCCGCAGGTGCCGCGGCGGCGGGCTGGGCGGGCTTTGCGTCGGCGGCGGAGCGAAGCCGGTCGGCCGCGGCGCGGAGATTTCCGTCGGCCCAATCACACAGTCCGAATCGCATGCGGATGTCCCAATCATCGCCGCCGGCGGCGGAGTAAGCCTGGCGGGCCTGGGCGGTGAGGCCCTTGCGGAGGTAGAGGTCGCCCAGGAGCATCCGGGCCGGGCGGGGCGGGGAGGCGGCGGACCGCAGGGTGTTGATGGCCGAATCGATCAGGCCGATGTTGGCCAGCCGCAGGGCGCGGTCGGCGGGCTGAAGGGCGGCGAGGTTGTAGGCGGCCGACCTGGCCTGGGCAAGGCCGTACCGGACACGGACGACCTGCCGCATGGCCTGGACGTCGTCGGTGAGGCTGCGCTTGGGGGCGGGGATTTGCAGGAGCGCGGGCAGCCCATCATATGCGGCGTCGATGAGGTTGCCGTTGACCAGGCCGCGGAGGCGGGCCATCGCCACCGCCAGGGCCTCCTCGTCGGTGAGCTTCCGGAGGTCGATGCGCTGGTGCAGGGCGAGGCCGCGTGCGAGGTTGATGTCGGCGGGCAGGTCTGTTTCTGGGCGGATGGGCTCGGCCTCGCTGAGGCGCTGGTGGGACTGGGCGAGGATACGGAGGACCGGCCCGGGGTGGGTGAGTTTCAGGCGATCGGCGACGGTGAGATAGCGGATGGCGAGGCGGTCCAGTCCAAGGCTGTAGAGGACGGCGCCCATCCGCCAGTGGGCGGGCAGGACATTCTGCCGGTACCATCGCCGGCGGGTGGGCACGTCCAGCAGGGGCGCCACGTCGAGGGCCAGCGGGCGGTCCAGATCGGCGAGGTTGCCTGGCGGCAGGGGGCGCTTGTCGGAGACGGTGACGGTCTCGCCTTCCAGTGGGATGCGGGCGAAGCAGGCGCCGGCGGGGTCGGCGTAGAGGGGCGTGAAGCGCTGCGGTTGGCCTGCCAGGGCCTCAATGTGCTCGGTGTCAGCCGCCCGCACCACGAGGAAGCGGACCGAGGGCGGCAGGGGTGTCCTGCTGGGGTCGCCGGCCCGGCGGGCCGAACGCAGGTTGCGGTAGGTCTCACGCTGCTGCTTGAAGCGCTGGGGCGAGTGTAGCTCCAGCCGGCCATCCATCCACACCCGCCGCCCCGGCGTGTACAGAATGAATACCCCGCCGTTGCCGAAGTCCACGGACAGGACGTCGCCGTCGGCGGGATAGCCCTGGAGCCACTGGGCCATCGCCACGGGCTGGATGTTCTGGACCCGGCCGAGGCCGAATTGACTCTCCGGGCGGCTCTGCCAGCGGTAAACGGCCTCGGTTGCATATGCGGCGGCGATGCCGGCGGCAAGCAGCAGCATGGCCGCCGCTGCCGCGGGGCGGAGTATTTTGAGGGCTGGGCCGCTGGGCAGGCGGTGCAGCAGGGCGCCGCCGTGGATGGCCAGCAGCAGGGCGGCGGGGATCACGAAGAGCGGCAGGTTGCGGCTGGCCGGCAGGGCCACGGCGAAAAACGTAAGGAACCACAGGGCATGACCGGCCGGAACCGACCGCACCCGCAGCAGCAGCACCGCGAGGGTCGCCAGTGCCAGCAGCAGCGCGACCAGGAGAGGTGCACTTCCCAAGGGGTTGAGGGCCCAGGTGGGGCGGAGCTCCTCCACGCCGTAGGTGTAAAGCAGCCTGTGGCCGGCCAAACGCGTCCACAGCAGCAGGGGATGTAGCCCGGCCTTGATGGGCCAGGGGCTGACGAAGCACGCGGCGGTGGCCGCGGCCATCGGCAGCAGGGCCCTGCGTGTCGCCAACGGGCCGGCGGTGTCGCGCCCCATCGCCCGATCAATGGCCGCGCCGGCGACGGCCGCCCAGGCCGCTGCCAGCCCCACGACGAAAAGCCCGTGCATGTTGACCCAGAGGATGTTGATCGGCACCAGCCACCACAGCCGATTTGGCGATCGGCCGCGCCGCACCGACTCGACCAGCACCAGCGTGCCGACCAGCAGCAGGAAGGTGAATATCTCCGGCCGGACGCGGACGCGGCCCTCGGTGCCGAGGATGAGCCATATTCCGACGACGATGAGCCAGGCCGGTGCGATCTGCCGCCGCAGCCACAGCGCGAAGACCGCCAGCGTGGCGGCGAAGACGGCCATCTTCATCACCACCAGGCCGCCGAAGCCGCCCACCGAATGCACCGCCGCCACGATGAGCTGAAAGCCCCAGTGGATGTTGACCCACACGGCCGGCCGGCCGTCGGGGGCTTCCGGGAGGCCGAAGGGATCGTGTCCCAGCACTCGGTGATGCTGGAGCATCCATCGCCCGCCGGCGAGGTGCCAGAAGACGTCGTAGTTCCAGACCTTGCTGCAGGCGACAACGGCCGCCAGGGCGATCACCGTGCCGGCCGCCAGGCCGGGCCAGATCCGGCCGCCGCCCGGCTTTTCAGGCACGTGGCCCTGCGGATAAGCTTCCATGGCTGCGGAATGTAATGGATTCTGCGTGGGCCCGCGAGGCCCGGCCTGAGGATAATTCACGGGCCTTGCACAGGCCGGAGGGCCGGGTGGGAAGGTCGGCGGAAAGGCACTTTGGCGGTCGGGAGAACCTCGTGGCCGGGAATCCCGGGCCGCCCGCCCGGATTTCCCGGCCACTTGTAGCCTGTAAGCCCGTCCGCCAGCGGCGCTAGTAAATCTTCTGCCGCTGGCATTCCTTGGGAGCGATGAGCTGGCCTTCATCGCCGGTCAGCGGCGGAATGACGAGCTTTGTGCCTGGCTCGAGGGCGTCGGGTTCGACGGACGGATTGGCTTGCTGGATCAGCGACACGTGCTTGCTGTCGCCGTAAACCCGTTTGGCCACGTCGGTGAGGCTGCCGTCGCCCTCGCGGACGGTGTACACGAACCGATGTTCCGAGGTGGCTACTTCGCCCTGGCCTGAGCAGCCGGCAAGCAGCATCATCAAAGAAGCTCCCAGCACCAGGGTTGTGCAGGTTCTCACGGACATTTTCTTCTTCTTCTCCTTTTTTTTGTCTATCCCGCCTGGCCGACGGGAAATGGAACCGCCTGTTAACTCTATGCACGGTGTGTGCATGCCCCACTGCTTTTTCGTTCCCGCCGCGGCCGGGGCGCCACCGGATGGGGCTTGAGGCCGTCAACGGCGCCCTCTATCGCGCCTGCATCGCCCAGTCGCTCAAGGCGTGTGCAGGCGGCCCGGCACGCCGCCGCCGGCCCGGAATCTGCGAAGAACCCGGCTTGCCGGGCACGGAGGCGAATAGTAAACTTCCTGTGGAGGATTAGCTGACCGGCTTTCCTCCGTGCTGTGTGAGACCGCCTTTGAGGCAGCCTGGATCAGGTGGTCTTTGGGCCACCTCCTTCGATCACAAAGTCACACCTGCAGGCATCCGCGACCGTGGGTTTCGAAGAAGGTGCCGAAATCCCTATGAAGGGTTCGACGGAGCCAGTGAATCATCACCCAGGCAATTGACGGGCGCGCGCGGCCCGGGCCCTGCGGGTTGATCAATTTCACTGTGGGCCGGCCCTTGGCCAGGATGTCGGCAGCACCTTTGAGCATGCCCTTGCCTGTCGACAGGCACAGAGAAGTGATGAGTTTGCGCGCCCCCGATGGCTGCATGAGCTCGTATGGAAACTTGCGACAAGACCGGCAGCGAAGGCCGAGAACGATGTTAGCCGTAAAGCTATTCCATGCTGTGGTGTTGGGTGTGGGCGGGCTTCTCCATGCCGCCATCTCGATCAAGCTGCCCCGCGGAACCCTACAGTCCTGGCGTTACGCCCGGGTGCCGACGCTGCTTGTGCTCGCCCTGGTCTTCGTGAAGTGCGCTCAGCCCGACGGTCGCCTGCCGACCCAACTGGGGGCGCAGGTGCTGTTGTCGCCGGCAGGATCGCAAGGGGATCGTGCACACGCGAAGCTCATCCGACGAGCCCAGGAGGACCCCATCGGTCTGCTGGAGGAAGGCTTGGAAAAATGCGGCAAACGCCTCGGAAGCTACGACGGCCTGTTCATCCTTCAGGAAAGAATAGACGGCCAACTGGGTGAGCCTGTTGCGAGTTACTTCAGGTTCCGTACCAGTCCCTTCAGCGTGGCCATGCGGCGGCTTAGGGGCAAAAGCAGGATCACCCGGCTGCTGTACGTGGAGGGTCAGAACAACGGCCAGTTGGTCGTCCGCCTTTCCGGGCTTCTGGGGAAGCTGGCTTCCGGCGTTGAGGTGGACCCCGACGGCCCACTGGCCCGCAAGGGCTGTCTGCATGCCGTCACCGACTTTGGACTCGAGAACGCCCTGAAAAGGATTCTCAAGGCCTACAAGCAGGCTGCCGGCCGAAATCAGCTCGATTCCGAATGTCTCGGTATCGGTATGCTGGAGGGCCGGCTCGTCCTGACGCTGAAGAAGACCGGCCCCGACGGTAGCACGATCGTGGACCTTGACGTGGAAACGTTGCTGCCAGTCAGGGTGCGAAGGTACACCGCTGAGGACATGCTCCTTGCCTATTACCACTACAAGAATCTGAACTTTAGCCGCAGCTTCACAGACGCGGAATTCTCCAGAGAGGCCAACGGTCTGTCAGATCGAGAAAAGCGTTAGGACGATGCGTCCGGTGAAAACCGTGGCAGGCAATCAGCGCCGGCTTTTCAAGAGAGCACGGTCTGTTCCGAGGTCGCTGCAGCTGAAAGTTCAGAGGCGCGACGGCGCCGCCTTCGTGGACGTCCAAGGCTCGGCAGGCATACTCGAGGCCGAGCAAATCCGTCCTCGGCTGGATCAGTTGGCCGACCAGAAAGTGTCCTGCATCTTCGTGGACTTGCATGACATGGACGACGTCGGCGCGCTGGCCGTCGCCGCCGTCGTCGCCAGCTACGCCAGGGCTCACCAGCGCCAAGGCCAGGTCCGCCTCCACGTCCCGCGGAGAGCGAAGCTGGACGGGCTGGCCAGAGAGCGTCTGATGCGACTGCTGCCGGCTCACTAGGCAGCTTGACGCAGACCCTTTGAGTCGCGCGGCGGCCCGCAAAGAGGCCTACAGCCCCCGTTCCTCAGGGCTGAGCCCCGGGCCGCCGCGCAACCTTCGGGCCGTGCCGCTTAGACCCGCGCCCGGTGGGCATAGGCCGCAGGGGGCTCGGCCCGCGCCAGGACAGCGAGGATGACACGTTCCGCGCCGGCCCTGCGAAGCGTGCGAGCGGCCTCGTTGGCCGTCGCGCCGGTTGTCATCACGTCGTCCACCAGCAGCACGGTTGCCCCGGCCAGGGCTTTGGGCCGCAGCACGGCGAATGCGCCGCGGACGTTCGCGGCCCGCCGCGAGGCCGGCAGCCACACCTGCGGCGGCGTGTTGCGCACGCGGACCAGCTCATCGCCGAAGGGCAGCTTCAGCCGACGCGCCACGCCCTGGGCCAGGCTGCCCGAATGGTTCCATCCTCGTCCCAGCCGCCGCAGCCAGTGCATCGGCACCGGCACGACCACGTCCAGCCGCTCGCCGGCGCATCGGGCCGACACGGCTTCGGCCAGCAGGCCGCCCAGCTCCCGGATGCCCCGGCCCCAACGGCAGTACTTCATTTGGCGGATCGCCGCGCGCAGCGGCGCGACGTAAGGCCCCAAGCGAACCACCCGATGGAAGCGAAACATGACGTCCGGGCAGCGGCTGCATCCATCCTCGCCTGCGCCCAGTCCCGGGCCGACTGTGCTGCCGCAACGCGGGCACGCCTCCAGCGCCGCCACCGACAGCAGCTGCCGGCCGCAATCCTCGCAGAAGCCTTGATTCGTGCGGTCGTTCGTCCCGCAAGCGACGCAGGTATCCGGCCAGAGCAGCCGGGCCACCGAAACCAGAAACTCGCCCGCGAATGACGACATGAATAAGCCCGCCTCCGCGGCGATTCTCGGGTTCCGCTGGTCCCTGTCAAGTCGGAAAAGGCGACCCGAGCATTCTGAGATGTCGGCCGATTCGCCCAGCGTGTGGCACGTGTACGCAGGGTGTGCGGTCTTCTGGAGATTCTGTGACCGGGCACCCGGCAAGACGCCGGGGCCGCCCGGCAGGCGGTGGAAGCCCCAAGCACTTGCGCATCAAAGGCTTACATTATCCAACCCCGCCTTTTGCCTGCCAGGTCTTCGGTTGTATGCTGAGTACGGGCCATGTGCCTCCCCCTGAGCCGCCGTCCCCGCCGCCTCCCGGCCGTGTTCTGGACGCCATTGCAGGCGCTTAGGGTGGCAATTGAGCATCGTCTCGGATACCATGTGAAGCACACAAGCCCTCTCTTGTGCCGGCCGGAGGTCCAAGCCCATGGATGCCAGGATTGTGGACGTGGCGAGCGAAACGGAGGCGACTTTCTTCCGCTGCCTCCACGATGAGAAACCGCAGGACCCGCGGGCCGCGGCCCTGCGCCGCAAGTGGCACGACCTGCACAAGGACAAAGGACTGCGGGAGAAGGTCCTGCTGCTGGAAAGCGGCGAGGTCGCAGGGCTCTGCCAGTACATTCCCATCGAGCAGTCGCCCTTCCTCGGCCGGGAGCTGATGGCCATCCTGTGCATATGGGTCCACGGCTATGACCACCTCGTCGGCAACCAGCAGAAGAAGGGCTTCGGCAGGCTCATCCTGGACGCCATCGAGGCCGACGCCCGCGAATCGGGCATGAAGGGCGTGGCCGCCTGGGGGAAGGACTTCCCCTACTGGAACCCGGTGTCCTTCTATGAGCACATGGGCTACGTTCGCGCGGACGCCGAGGGGCAGACCATCCTGGTCTGGAAGCCCTTCTCGGCCGACGCCGAGGCGCCAAAGCTGATGCGGCTCAAGCGGCCGCCAGTGCCGGGCGATCGTAAGGTCGACGTGACGGTCTTCGTCAGCGGCTGGTGCTGCGGGGGCTGCGACTACGCCCTCACCGCCCGGGACGCCGTCCAGGGGCTCGAGGACGTCGCGCACTACAACGAGATTGACACGAGCGAGAGGGAGACTCAGCTTGAGTACGGAGCCGGACTGGCCGGCATCTACCTGGACGGCGAGCCGTTCAGGCCGGACGGCCCGCCCTTCACCACCGAGGAGCTGACAGCCGAGATCCGCAAGCTGTACCAACGGAAGACCGGACAACAAGCGGATTCAGGCGCCGCTTGACGCAACGTTTCATCCGGGCCGTTCGGGCAGGTGCGAAGGAACCGCTGCGTCCTGTGGCAGTTGAGGTGCCTATGCTGCTCGCGTACGATCAGCGCGGGCCGGGCTAGAGGAAATCGGGCAAGCACCTGAGTGGCGGGGCAGCCACTGCGTGATGCGTGGCCCGAAACGTCTGCTTGGCCGGGCCCTGCGGCTGGACGGAGCCACCCGCCCGCAGAAAGGCAACACAGCACGCCGAAAGACCTGGACAACGTCCCGGGGTTTTCCCAGGTTCTCAGCTTTTCTTGGTTGGCCGGCGGCGAGTGAAGAACAGAAAGATCACAGGCTGGGTTCTGATTCTGGCGACCGTTGTGTTGGTTGGCCTGGCGTTGCTGTCGTGGGACTGGAGCACCCGGGGAAGAATCAAGGCGGTCGTTGCTGTCGATGCACGCGCCCCAACGGGCACGAGCTACGCGCGGAGAACCTTGGAGGGCGGCCCGAGGACCGTTAAGATACGCGAGCATCCCTACAATACACGACACACCAGGACGTGGAGGATCGCCGCTGGTGGTCTCGCAGCCATGTCTCTGGGCACTCTCGCGGCAGGCGCTGTCCTGTTGGCGAAGAAAGAACGGACAAGGAAGTAGTCAGCGCATGCCAGCCGCCTTCCAGACGGCCGCGAGGCACGCCAGCGAGAAAGGGGAGGGGCTGCTCTCGGGCCCTGGCCGCCCGGCAGGGGCCTCTCGCATGCCCGCTGCATAGAGGTCGCGCGGCCTAGTCAAGATCCAGCCGGTAGAGTTCCTTCGGATTGTCCCGGAACCATTGCCCGGCCAAGGCAACGGCCTGCGCTTGGGTCATCTGCCCTTCTTCTATCCGCCTTGCCAGGACCCTGGCGATAGCCTCGCGGGCCATCACCAGGTGGCCATAGACCTTCTCCACCGGCACGCCGTAGGGGCTGCCGTAATCCCCCCCGAACGCGATGACCTTGTCGGCGGGCAGCAGGTCAATGGCCTCGTCCAGCGCCGCCTGGGCGAAACGCTGCGACAGGAGATACGTCCCGCAGAAGTTGGTCCAGACGTTCGGCTGGCATTTGGCCAGCGTCAGGGCCTCCCGGACCCGGGGATATCCCACGTGATACACGTCGAACCGCACCTCCGGATGCCGCATGATCAGAGGCGCCACGTCCATGGCGCGGTGATGCCGCAGGGTGCTCAGGAAGCCGGTGTGAACGGCGATGACCATGTCATTCACCCCGGCGAACCTGATGAATTCGTCCGTGAGGTAATCCCGCAGGGGGTTCGTGCCCGAGGCCGCGGGATCCTCCAGGGCCTTCACCGCGCCGCTTTGCAGCCGGTCGAAGCACTCCTGGGCCTTGCGCCTGTCCGGAACCCCGTGCGGCCGCGACAACATCTTGAAGCCGGCCGCGCCCTCCGCCTTGGCCTTCAGCAGATAGCGCTTGCTCGCCTCCAGATAATCATCCAGTGATGAAACGCCCGCCTCCCGGTCAAAGACGGGCTGGCACAGGTCTTCCCAGGTCTTCACGTCGTACATGAGCGGCGGCCACAGGACGGGAATCAGCAGCTCGCTCTTGACGTCCGCGGCGTAGGCATTCGTCAGGCAGGTGCGGATGTTGCACGCCTCCCGGAGGACGCGCCGGTAGATCCCGGGTGTATTCGCCTGCTGGATGGCCGCGGAGATTCCCTGGTACGTCTTCTCGTCGATATCGTCAAAGCCGTAGAATTTCTTGGCCGCGATAAGCGCCGGCCGCGAGAAGCAGGTCCAGCGGATCCGTTCCCAGAAGGGCGCGAATTTCCTCCAGCGGGCTTCCAGGCCCGTGTCGCGGTCGAAAAGGCTCCGGTAATCCTGCTCGCTCATCCCCGCCTGGAAGAGGTCCAGCCGGGTGTAGTGGGAGAAGAGGGTGAACACGTCGGCGGGTCTTTCCAGCCGGACTTT
>LJUF01000118.1 GCA_001303665.1 Phycisphaerae bacterium SM23_33
CGGACGCGGGCGACGGCGGCCCGGCACTCGGCAGCCGTGCCGAAGGGCAGCACGCGCTGGCGGTCGATCTCCCCCCAGAAGCTGATCCGCCCCTTGAAGCGCCGGCCGATCTGCTCGACGTCCATGCAGAAGAGCTGCGAGTTGACCGCGTCTACCCCCAGCTCGATCAGGTCCTCGTAGATCTCGAAGATGTGCCCGTCGCTGTGGAAGAAGACCTTTTTGCCGGCGGCCCGGATCGTATCGCAGTAGTCGCGGTACAGCGGCTTGAACAGCCTCCGCCACTGCTCCGGCGAGATCAGCAGGGCGTGCTGGGCGCCCCAATCGTCCATGAAGCTCAGGCCGTCCACGTCGGTCCTGACCCAGCAGGCGAGCTCCTTCATGAAGAAGTCGTGCACCATGTCGCGCAGCCGCATCAGCTCGGCCGGCTCGTAGCCCAGGTCCAGGTAGAGGTTCTCCGAGCCGCGGAGGAACTGCATCCGCTCGAAGGGCCGCAGGCTGGTGCCGGCGAGCATGAACTTTTTCCCGCGCCGGAGGTTCTCGGCGCAGGCGAGGTTGACGGCGTCCCAGTTGGCCCGCTGGATGATCTCCCACGGCGGCTGGTAGCGGCCCAGGGCCGACCACTCCGCCAGCGGGGGGCCCTTGACCTCGCCGATGACGCCCTCCTGGGCCACCTGGAAGACGCAGCCCCAGTCGTCGGTCCAGCTTCCCTTGAGTGCCTGCTCGCCGCGGGCGCGGTCGCCGCGGGCCAGGCCCGCCCCAGGGGCCGGGCCCGACGTGCCGACAAAGTCCATGGGGAAGCGCCGCAGGAAGGCCTCGAAGTCCTCCCGGGCGTACCGGCCCACCCAGGGCAGCGGCCAGATGTCGCGCGGCGCCCGGTCGGGCCAGCGGAACTCCAGCGCTCGAAACACGCGTTCCCGCGAGGTCATGGGGCGTATCATCGCATCTGGACTGAGATTTATCCAGTCGTGAGCAAAGCCCAGGGCCAGGCGGAAGCCCCAAGCGGGACAGATCGCGTTCGGGGACCTCCGTCCGTGGGCTTTGGTTTACAATGCGCCCGTGAAAGCCTGGAACGGATGGTACCATGTCAACGGCAATACCTACGGGACCTGGTTGCCGGGGGACCCGCGCGGTTGGCGTGCTCGCCGGCACCGGGAGCACGTGGAGGGCGATTACAGTAACCGCCCGCCAGAGGGCAAGTATGACCAGCGGCATAGGCGATCCAGAAAGCTGTTGAAGGGGCCGCCCGTTTGGCTGAACGTCTCTCAAAGGCGCGCGGCCGTTGAGGCGATCGTGGGGAAACTGGCCGAACTGGGGGTCCAGGTACTGGCCGCATCCGTGGACGGGTGCCACTACCACGTGCTGGCCAGATTCCGGGGCCTGGCCGTCCGGGAGGCTGTCGGCCGTGCAAAGAAGAATGCCTCCTACGCACTCCGGGAGCACGGGCTGCCGGGCGCCGTTTGGGCAAAGAGGTGCCGCCCGCTGCCCATCACGGACCGCCGACATCAGGTCGACGTTTTCGGCTACATTGTGAGTCACGTCGAGCGCGGGGCGTGCGTGTGGACGTTTCGGAAGGGCATCGTTCTGGCCGGTGTATGAATAAGGGAAATCCGGCACGGGATGCTCAAGGGAAATGGGGGGCAGCAAAAGAAAGCCCACGGATAGCTATCCGTGGGCTTTACAGCTTCCGGTGGGGTCACCTCGATGGGTGGAAAATGCTGGGGCGGGCGGTTAGCATGGCCGCCGCCATGAAAAAGACCAAGCCCAAGCTCGAGTCGTTGCCGTACCTGCGCCGTGTCCGCGCCGCCGTCGGCCGGCGCGCCCAGGAGGCCGTCGCCGTCGCCGAGGCCATCGCCGAGCTGGCCGAGCCGGCCATGCGCGAGTTCGAATCCTCCGATTGCCTGGCCGGTTTCCTCGCCGCCGCCGGTTTTCGGGTCACCCGTCCGTGGAAGGACCTGCCCACCGCCTTCCGGGCGACGGCCGGCCGCGGCCGCCCGGCCATCGGCATCCTGGCCGAGTACGACGCCCTGCCGGATTGCGGGCCCAGGCCGGGCGAGTGGGGCCACGGCTGCGGGCACAACCTGCTGGGGGCGGCGTCGGCCCTGGCCGGCATTGCCGCCGCCGAGCTGCTGCGGCGGCTGGGAGAGGCCGGGCGGATCATCGTCTTCGGCTGCCCGGCGGAGGAGGCCCTAGCCGGCAAGGTCTTCATGGCGGCGCGGCGGGCGTTTTCGGGGCTGGACGCCGTGCTGGCCTGGCACCCCGACGGCGCCACCCGGGCCGACATCGCCGGCGGGGCGGCCATGGATTCGGTGCTGTTTCGATTTCGCGGCCGAACCGCCCACGCCGCCGGCGGGCCCGAACAGGGCCGCAGCGCCCTGGACGGGGCCATGCTCACCGACGTGGCCGTCAATTACCTCCGCGAGCACACCGCCGAGAACACCCGCATGCACTCCGTCATCACCGACGGCGGCCGGGCACCCAACGTCGTGCCGGACAGCGCCGAGATCTGGTACTACGTCCGCGGCAAGGACCGCAAGCAGGTGGACGAGCTGCGGGGGCGGGTGCGGCTGTGCGCCCGCGCCGGCGCCCTGGCCACCGACACCCGCCTGCGCATGACCGTGCAGACCTCCAACACCGAGCGGATCCCCAACCGCACCCTCGGCGACATGCTCGACGCCATCCTCCACCGCTGCGGGCCGCCGAGCTTCACGCCCAGGGACGTCCGCGCCGCGGCCGGGCTGCTGCCGGGCAAGAAGTACGCCGCCACCGTCGATCCCATTCGCACCGAGCAGGGCCGCGGCAGCAGCGACGAGGACAACGTCTCCTGGTTCGCCCCGCTGGGCAGGATCTCGGTGGCGTGCGTGCCGAAGGACACCATCGGCCACCACCGCCAGTACGCCGCGGCGATCCGGCTGCCGGGCGCGCACCGCGGCATGCTCAAGGCGGCCGAGGTCCTGGCGGCCGCCGCCGTCGAGCTGGCCCTCAACCGCCCGCTCCTGAAGAAGGCCCAGGCGGAGTTCCACAAGCAGCGCCGCGGCAAGAAGTACGACCTGCCCATGCCGGCAAACGCCAGGCCGCCGGTGTACGCCCGGCCTGCCGGGGCAACATCCGAAATCCGAAATCCGAAATCCGAAGGATGATCCAGTGCTTAAGGCGCAGCCGGCGGCCCATCTCTTTTGGATATTCGGATTTGAGGTCTTGAGCTCGTTTAGGGCTTCGGATTTGTGATTTCGGATTTCCTGCCGTTCTACGGCGGCCGTCGTGCGTGTCGGGCCGGGGCTACGCCCGGCCGAGGTATTCCCCGCTGCGGGTGTCCACCTTGACGACCTGGCCATTCTCGACGAACGGCGGGACCTTGATGCGGGCCCCGCCCTCGCAGACGGCGTCCTTGAGCTGGGCGGTGGCGGTGGCGCCCTTCATCTGCGGGGCCGTCTCCACCACCTTCAGCTCCACCGTGTTGGGCAGCTCGACCGAGATGGGTTCGCCTTCCACGAAGGCCACCTCCAGTTGGATATTCGGCGCCAGGTACACCGACTTGTCGCCGATCAGCTCGGCCGGCAGGTGGACCTGCTCGTAGGACTCGACGTCCATCACCACGTGCCCCCCGCCGTCGGAGTAGAGGTACTCCATGGACTTGCGGTCGAAGACAGCCGACTCCAGGGTCTCGTTCACGCGGAAGCGTTCCTTGATGAGCTGGCCGGTCTTGGCGTTCTTCAGCTCGATCTGCATGTAGCTGGCCCCCTTGCCCTTCACCACGTGCTCGGTACTGAAGACCACCCACACGTTGTCCCGGAACAGCACGCCCATGCCGCGGCGCAGACTAATTGCCCTGACGCTCATTCCGCACTCCTGAGACCAGAATGTCCAGAGCCACGCAGTTTACGGGTCGGCGCCGCCTTTTGCAAGCTCGCCGATGCGCGTAGAATGGTCTGACGTTCATGGATACCGTTACGCAGGGATTGCTCGGGGCGGTGTCGGCCCAGTTGGGGTTCCGCCAGCGGATCGGGCGCGACGCCACCTGGGCGGCCGCCGCGGTCGCCCTTTTGCCCGACCTGGACATCTTCGTCGTTCCCCTGCTGGAGCTGACGGGGGCCGAGGTCGGCGACGCCGCCATCTCACGCTATCACCGCGGCCTGAGCCATTCCCTGCTGATGGTGCCGGTCATCGCGGCGGTGGCCGCGGGCGTCTGGTGGTGGCTGCGGAGGCGGGCGGCCCGTCGCACCCGGCGGGGGGCGGCGGGGCAGGGCGGCGAAGGCGGCTTGCCGGCGGGTCCCGGCCGGGGCAGGCCGCCGCCCTTCGCCCTGCTGTACGCCTGCTGCTTCGTGGCGGCGCTGACCCACCCGCTGCTGGACTGGTGCACCTCCTACGGCACCCAACTGCTGTCGCCGATTACCGACACCCGCTACGCCATCGACGCCGTGCCCATCATCGACGTCATCTATACCCCGCTGCTGATCCTGACCCTGCTGGCCTGCTACCTCATCCGCAAGCTCAAGCCCGACCCCCGCCGGGCCACGCTCATCGTCGGCTGGACGGGCTTCGCCCTCAGCGTCGCCTACCTGGGCGCCGGCCGGGCGATGCACGACCTGGCCGCCCGCCGGGCCCGCCAACTGGCCGCCGGACACCAGGTCCTCGCCGCCAACGCCTACCCCGCCCTGGGCACCATCTTCCTCTGGCGGACCGTGGTGGAGGCCGACGACCGCTGGCTGGTGACGCGCCTCCGCCCCCTCAGCCGGGCCGACCCGGCCACGCTCCGCCAAGAGGCGGCGCCGAAGGTCTCCAACGGCTGGGTCCGCCGGGCCTGGCGGCTGCCGGACGTGCAGACCTTCCAGTGGTTTGCCATGGGGCAGGTCCGGGCGAGCTGCGAGACGCTCGACGGCCGGCACGTGGTGAGGTTCCACGACATGCGCTACGGCGGCCGGACGGAAAGCGTCGACGGCCTGTGGTCGCTGGAGGTGATCTTCGCCGCCGACGGCAGCCTGCTGGGCGTCTCCCGCCGGCGGCATTACCGCAGGGAGAACTTCGGCCGACTGCTCAAGCAGGCCTGGGACGACATCTGGTCGCCCTGATCTGGGATTGACGACGGACAGAGGCGCCGGCCGGCACGTCCGCGGGCGGCGGCCTGCGACTGCTGTCGTTGGCCGGGGCCGCCGGGGTTGACCTTTCCGGTTAGGCGCCTCCCGCGGCCGGCGGAGCGGGCCCCGCCTGGTCCAGGTACTGCACTTCCAGCGCGGCGGAGGTCCACAGCTTCCAGGCTTTTCCGTCCTGCCGGAAGATGTGAATGATGTCGAGCACGTTGTCCCTGAAGGCCGGGCCCCGGACCTTCGTGGTCTTCTGCTTCGCGCGCGCCAGCGCGTAATCCTTGTCGCGCCCCACGTAGTCCAGCGACACCAGCTCGTACTTCAGGTCGTACGTGGCGACCAACTGCTTCATCATCGCCTGCGTTGCCTGGGCGAACGGGCTTTGCGGATGAATGGTCGAGGCGATCACGTCCAGGTCTTCGGTCCCGCAGCCCCGAAGGTTCTCCCGCACGACCTTCTCCAGCTCCGCCGCCAGAGTGGCCCCGGGGTCGGGCTGGTCTTTGGCCTCTGGCTTCGGCGCGGTGGCCGGGTCGGCGGCCTGGATGAGCGAGATGAAGGCAATCGTGACGGCGGCGAGGATCGTGACGGCGGTGAGTGACCTGAGAGTCATGGTCGCTGCTCCTTCCAGTAACGGTCGTGCGGACAGCCTCTCAATGTCCCGGGCCGGACGCATAGATGATATCGCCGCTCACCGGGCCGGCAAGGGCGGCGTGGTGACGGCCCCGGCCTGCCTCCTGGCCGCCGGTATCTTCGGAGCGGGCTTTCGTGTATCATCTCTGGTCCTATTTTCACGGTGCCCGCCGCGGCGGGGACCTGCAGGAGGTGAGTGATGGCGCGGAGCAGCGGCAAGCTGGCCGTCCGCGACGGCCAGACGGTGGTCTTCATCGGCGACAGCATTACGGATTGCGGCCGGCGGGCACAGGCCGCGCCGCTGGGCGAAGGCTACGTCAGCATGGCGGCGGCCCTGGTCGCCGCCCGCTACCCGGAAAGGCAAATCAGCTTCATCAACCAGGGCATCGGCGGGGACGTGAGCGTCGGCCTGCGCGACCGCTGGGCCGACGACGTGCTGGTGCACCGGCCGGACTGGGTGAGCGTGCTGGTGGGCATCAACGACCTGCACCGCACGCTGCGAGGCGACCCCGCCGCGGTGCCGCCCGAGCTGTATCGGCAGGCGTATGACGACTGCCTTCAGCGGACGGCCGACGGCGCCTCGGCCAGGCTCATCCTGATGGACCCGTTCTACATGAGCCGGGAGAACAGCCCCCACAGCATGCGCTCGAAGGTGCTGGAGCTGCTGCCGGACTACATCGCCGTCGTGGCCGATCTGGCGAAGAAGCACGCCGCCATCCGCGTCCGCCTGCACCAGGCGTTCGGGCGGGTGCTGCGACATCATCCGGCCGACTTCGTCTGCCCGGAGCCGGTGCATCCCAACCGCACTGGCCACCTCATCATCGCCCATGAGTGGCTGAAGGCGGTGGGCTGGTGATGGCAGGCATCCGCCGCGGGGCACGAGGCAAAAGGGTCTGTGATAGCAGCTTTCCCCTCGTGCCCAGTGCCTCTTGCCCGGTCCCTGCTTAAATGTCGTCCAGCAGGTGGCCGAGCTTGTCCTTCTTGGCCTGGAGGTACTTGCGGGCCTCTTCGTGGGTGGGCACCTGGATGGGCACGCGCTCGACGATCTTCAGCCCGTAGCCGTCCAGGCCGTAGATCTTCCGCGGGTTGTTGGTCATCAGCCGCAGCCGGCCCAGCCCCAGGTCGCGCAGGATCTGGTTGCCGATGCCGTAGTCGCGGCGGTCGGGCTCGAAGCCCAGGTGGACGTTGGCGTCCACGGTGTCCAGGCCCTCTTCGATCTGGAGCTTGTAGGCCCTGAGCTTATTCAGCAGCCCGATGCCGCGGCCCTCCTGGCGGATGTAGACCAGCGCCCCGGCCCCTTCGGCCTGGATGGCCTTCAGGGCGGCCATGAGCTGGCCGCCGCAGTCGCAGCGCAGCGAGCCGAACACGTCGCCGGTCAGGCACTCGCTGTGCACCCGCACCAGGGCGGGCTGGTCGTAGCGGATGGGCTGGCCGGCCTCGTCCAGCCGGCCGATGGGGCCCTTGCACAAGGCCAGGTGCGGCTCCGGGCCGACCTCGGACTCATACGCGATCAGGTGGAAGGTGCCGGCGGCGAGCGGGATGTCAAACTCCACGGACCGCCGGACCAGGCGGTCGCGCCGCAGCCGATAGCGGATCAACTCGGCGATGGTGCACATCTTCAGGCCGTGGGCGGCGCAGAACCTCTCCAGGTCCGGCGCTCGGGCCATGGTGCCGTCGTCGTTCATGATTTCGCAGATGACGCCCATGGGCTGGAGCCCGGCCAGCCGGGCCAGGTCCACCGCCCCTTCGGTCTGCCCGGCCCGGACCAGCACGCCGCCCTCGCGGGCCCGCAAGGGGAAGACGTGCCCGGGGCGGACGAAGTCGGCGGCGGTGGCGTCGTCGCGGCAGACCACGCTGACGGTCCGGGCCCGGTCGGCGGCCGAGATGCCCGTAGTCACGCCGCTGCGGGCGTCGATGGTCACGGTGAAGGCGGTGCCGAAGCGCGAGGTGTTCTCCATGGTCTGGGGATGCAGGCCGAGGGCGTCGGCCTTCTGGGAGGTCATGGGCAGGCAGATCAGCCCGCGGCCGTACCGGGCCATGAAGTTGATGATCTCCGGCGTGACCTTCTCGGCCGCGCACACCAGGTCGCCCTCGTTCTCGCGCTCCTCGTCGTCCACGAGCACGACCAACCGGCCGGCCCGCAGTTGCTCCAGGATGTCCTCAATGGGTGAAAACGGCACGGCGACGTCTCCCGGTGCCCTCCAGTATACCCTATGCGGCCTTGTCCGCCTTTTTGCTTGAGCTGTCCGCCGGCTCGGCCTCGGCCAAAAAGGACAGCCCCATCCGGGTGTAGCCGACGGCGGCGGCCACGCTCAACAGCGCCGCGATCCACCACAGCGCCCGGGCCAGGTGCGTGCCCACGCCAGGCCCCAGCCGGTTCAGGTCGGGGCTGAGCAGCAGCGCGCTCACCATGGCGAGCTGACCGACGGTGCAGGCCTTGCCCGCCTTCGACGGCACCACCCGAATCCTGCCCGTCAGCAGAAACAGCACCACGAAGCCCACCACCACCCACAGGTCCTTGCCGATGATCAGCACCACCACCCAGTCGGGCAGCTTGATCAGGCTGTAGCCGTCCCGGACGCAGGAATGGGGCAGCGACAGCAGCACGGCCGCGCATACAATCAGCGTCTTGTCGGCCAGCGGGTCCAGGATCATCCCCAGCCGGGACTTGCAATTCAGCCGCCGGGCCAGAAATCCGTCCGCCGCGTCCGACAGGGCCATGGCCGCGAACACGCCCAGGGCCAGATAGCGGTAGACGGGGCGCTGCTGCTGGTGCTGCAGCAGGATCACGAACGGCGCCACCAGCAGCAGCCGCAGCAGCGTGATCCGGTTGGGCCAGTTCAGATAGGCCCAAGGCCGCATGATTTCGGACGGCGTCGGCATTGCTGAAGCCCGGTGCTGCGATCCCCCGCGCTCGGCGGGGGCTATTTGCCCTTCACCTCGCGGTGGAACCACCAGGCCCCGAAGCCGAGTACGGCCGCCAGGGGGAAGCTGACGATGGTCACCGCGGTCATGTAGAAGTGCCAGCGGGAGGAGGCCCTTTCCTGCTCGCCGGCGCCGAGCAGCATGATCGAGCCGAGCACCCCGACCAGGATCAGCAGACCCGCCACCACCACCAGGAAGGGGATCATGGTCTTGTGGCGGGCCTGGGCCCGCAGCCGCGCCTCATACCTGTCCCGGGCTGCCGCGCGGCCCCGCCGGGCGGCGATGTCAACCGGGCCGACGGCCTCGGTCAGCTCCGCGACCCCGGCGTCCGCCTGCTCCTGGCCGACCGCGGAAAGCTCATCGAACGGGGCGGCGTCGGCCGGCTCCGAGGCCATCTCGTTCAGGGCCGCCAGCGGATCGGCGGGGTCCGGCCGGTGCTGCTCCGGTTCGGCTGGTTCACTCATGGCCCTGACTCGCTATACAGACACTTGCATGATACCCGTGCGCCCGGCCCGGGGGAAGCCATTTTCGCCTTGCCTGCACCTGGGGGTGCGACAGCGCATTGTGGCACGCTTCGCGGCCCATTGGCGGTTCCCGGGCTTTGGGGATGCGACATCCCGATGTACATCGGGACAGAGGCTCAGAGAATCTCAACAACCTCAACCCCTACTGGACTGTTTTCCTTCCGGGTCGCTGTTCTCTGTTTCTCTGGGTCTCTGTGTGGCAACCGAAAAACGTTGTGCCGGCAGCGGTCCTGCGGTGGTGCCACTTTTTCCAGTCAGACCCGCACCTGGGCCGGTCCGATCAGTTCTGCCCGGTCAGCAGCTTCAGCACGCCTTCTTTCAGCTCGCAGAAGCCCCGGCTGGTAAGCTGCCCGAACTTCACGGCGGCGGCCTCGTCGGCGAACTTCTGCTGGAACTCACCGGCCAGCCCCAGCTTCTCACTGGCCAGCAGGGCGATGTGTTCGCGCGACCAGCCGTGCTTGAGCTGGAGCAGTCGCAGCAGCTCGCAGTCCTGGGCGCCGCGACGCAGGGCGTGGACGCGAAAGCTGGCGATGGCCTGCGGCAGGCCGGCCTTGGTGCCGTCCACGATCAGCCCCTCGGTGTTGGGCTTGGTGAGGGCCTCCGCCTCGGCCAGCGACTGCCACGGCAGCACGCCGTCGCAGTGGTGGGCGTAGGCCTTCAGGCACCAGGCGGCCGACTCCCAGTTGCTCCGCTGGACGGCGTTGCAGGACCCGTAGCAGTAGAGCACGGCCGGCATGCGGAGCTTGTGGCCTCGCATCAGCCGGGGGTAGGCGAACTGCCCGCTGTTGACGTACATCACCGAGGCGATGCCGTCGTGGATGCTGCCCTGAACCACCGGGCGGGAGATGTCGGTGCGGAACATGAAGGTCGGCCGGCGGCGCTGCATCGCCGCCAGGCCCCTGGCGAACAGGGCCTCGTGCCAGCCGCGATCGCGCAGGTCGGCGTCGCCGGCGGCCTCGACGAACAGCCCACCCAGGTAGCGCAGGGCCAGGAAGTCGGTGGTGGTGACGGGCTCATCCAGCGTCCAGGCGCTGTAGCCCCAGGTCCACTTGCGGTTGAGGTAGAACTGAAGCGGCGTGCGGGTCCAGCCTTTCTCGGTAAAGTGGGCCAGGAAGTCCTTCACGCAGGTCTGGAAGATCTCGCCGAACTTGGGATCCATGGCCTGCTCGATGGGCTCGCTGGCGGCGTCGAACTCGACCTTCCGCAGGAAGTCGTTGTTCATGTAGGTGGTGAAGCCCTCGGGCGCGCGGTAGTACTTTCGGTAGTCGGCGGGCCAGCCCAGGTTGAAGGGCAGGTACAGCGTCGGCACGGGCACGCCGGCGCGGGGGTCGTCGGCGAACAGCGAGCCGTCCAGCAGCGGGCCGGCGTTCTTGTCGGTGCTGCTCCAGTCGGTCACGTGCCCTGTCTGCGGGTCGATCTTCGGCCACAGGTCGCCGCTGGCGCCGGGCTGCCGCTGGGTGTAGGGCACGCGGTTGATGGTGCAGCGGTGGTAATGGGCCAGCCTGAAGCTGTCCTTGAACTTGGCCGAGCCGGCGTAGCCCGGGCCGCCGTAGCAGTTCAGCTCCGGGTTGAAGAACACCTGCTGGGGGATGACCGCGTCGTAGACCTTGACCTTCAGCGCCAGCTCGGCCTTGGCCTGGCCGGCGGTGACGGTCACGGTGCCGGCGTATTCGCCGGCCGGTGTGGCCGGCGGCACGTGGATGTCCACGGTCACCGCCTGGAGCTTCTGGCCCGCGACTTGGTTGTCGCCGGCCGGGACGTCGAACGCGCCCTTCAGCGGCAGGGCGTATTCCGACTGCCGCCCGACGTACCAGTTCCGCCACAGCCGCACGCCCGCCGCCGGGATGCTCCCCGCCCCGCGCAGCTCCGACACCGCCAGCTTCACGCCCTTGGCCGGTCCCTCCACGGCCACCTGGAAGCTGATGATCTCGCCTCGGGCGGCCGCCAGGCGGACCGTGCCGCCGGCGCCGTCCCAGACCGGGTTGGCCCGGCGGAAGTCGCCGGCGGCCTCCTCCAGCAGGACCTCGCCGGTGACCGGATCCACCTTCGTCACCTCCGGGAAGGCCCAGACCTTCGCCTCGCCGAGCGGCTTCGGCCGGCCGGGCTTGGGCGAGAAGCCGTAGGCCGGCAGTTCGGGCACGCTGAGCTTGTCGCTGACCGCTCCGGCGGCCGTGGCCGCCTTGGAAACGTTGCCGGCCGCGTCCACCGCCTCCACCGCGACAGTCACTTTCCTGCCGGCCGGCAGGTCCAGGATGACCAAGCTCTGCCTCCGCCCCGGCGGGGCGGCAAAGGGAATCTGCCAACGCTCCACCGGCTGGCCGTCCACGCTGAGGCGGTAGGTGAAGGCCTCCTTCGGAACGGTGAAGCTCACCTCGATGGCCCCGCGCTCCGCCGTGGCCAGCTTCGCCGCCGGGGCGACCTTCAGCTCGGCGACCTTGCCGGGCGGTGAGCCGTCCGGGCCCGTCACCGTCACCATCAGGTAGGCCGGGTGGCCGCCCTCCCGGCTGACGATGAAGGCGTTGCCCCGCGGGGTGGTGTTGCCGTCCTGAAGCAGCAGCCCGTGCGAGGCCCCCGCCACCAGGGCCTGCACCAGCCGCGGGTCCAGACGCAGCTTCAGCCACTCGCCCTCCGGCTGGAGTTTGCCGTCGCAGCGCAGCGTGTTGCCGTTGCCGAAGGCCACGTCCCCCAGCGTCGCACCCGTCCAGCCCCAGTCGGCGCGGCCGAAGGACGACTCGTTCCAGGTCGCACCGTGCCCCTGCGTGTCCTTGGCGTAGCTGGTGCTGCGGCCCTCGATCCAATCGTGGCCGACCGTGGAGACGGTCATCCAGCGCAGGACCTTGGCGCAGGGGTACGGCCCGCGGGAGCTGTCGATGGCGACGCCCAGCGGCTTGACGTACAGCCAGGCCTCGGCGAGCGTCTTGCCGCGCAGGGCCGCTACGTCGAAGTCCACGACGGCGAACTCCTGGTAGATCTTCAGCTTCAGCCTGGGCGCGGCCCCCATGTTGAAGTTCTCCTCACCGCCAAACGCGCTGACCCACACGTCGCGGCTCGCGGTGCACTTGACCTGCTCGGCGCCCATGCGGCTCGCCCAGCCGAGGGCCGCCACCACCAGACACAGGGTCCACCTCATCGTCGTTCTCCTCAACGCCCGGCCGGGCTGGCCTACAGAACAACCGCACGGATACCTGGCCGCACGCGGGTCCAGAGATCCCTGCCAAGGCACCCCGGACGCGCTTGCAGGCCGCCCTTGGCGTTTACCTGACACGCCTCGCCGCCGGCTAACGTTGCGCATCCGCCGTCGGCGTGACAGGCCGTGAAGATATTTGCAGCATAGCCCAGACCAACGTTCGGGCGCGCCCGCACCCGCGCTGAAGGTGGTGGCTGCATGCCCTTGTTGGGCCGCCCCTTGCCGTACGTGTGTTACCAAGCCGTCCGTAACCCAAAGACTCTTTCCGCATTCTGGAACAATATCAGATCTTTGGCTTTGTCCGGAATAGGCAAACCCGCCACCAATCGCAAGTGCGCTTCCACATCACAAATGGGCCAGTCCGACCCAAACAGAATCTTCTCCGCCTGCCGCGTGGCCACACATTCCAAGTTCTGAAGTATGGCTTCTTGTCCGCAGCGCTGTACCACCTCAGGATGTATCAACCCGGGAATGTCCGCATGAACGTTCGGACACGCCAGGACAGCCCCTCGACAGGCAGCCAGATTAGGCTGCGAGAAATGCGCAATAATTACCTTCAACGCCGGAAACCGTTCGGCCACCTTCGCTATCTCGTCGGGATGATTGTATTTCTCCCGCCATGACTCGTTCATCGATTCGCCCGAGTGACAAACCACAGGCAGATTGTGCCGGAGACAGAGTTCAGAGATCGGCTGGCATTGCTCATCATTGGGATAGAAAGTCTCAAAGCCAGGATAGAGTCTGACCCCAACGATATTTCCCTCGCCCGCCAGGACCTCCAATCTATGAACACAAGCGGCTTGGAGTGTGGGAATACGGGCCGTACCGAGCATTCCGAGCTGTGGGCGCCCTGACACCACTTCCCGCGTGGACTCTAAGTCAGGGAGCTTGGAAGCAGGTTCCGTATCGGGGTAAACCAGAACCATTCCGATTGCCAGTCGTTTCATATCAGCCGGCACACTATCGGGAATTTGGGAGAACGTGTGCCGTTCATGCCGGAATTGTGAAAGGTGGGTATGGCACTCTATGATCATGGGGTCACCAGTTGTGCTTGTGGCGTCAGCGAATCCACATCGTAAGTGCAACGGGACTTCGCCAGAACATGTCGGCCCCAGTTCGGCCTGCCTGCCGGACCGTCAGGTAGGCAGGTAGGCAGGTAGTTGAGGCACTTTCGCGGGGGCGTGTTCAGGGCAGGAACGTACGAATGACGGGTGGGGATGGAGCGCGGCGGAATTCCCGGCCGCGTGCGTGCCATGGTTA
>LJUF01000119.1 GCA_001303665.1 Phycisphaerae bacterium SM23_33
TGCGGGGGCGATTACAACGGCGACGGGGTCACCGACGGGCTGGACTACAACATCTGGTCGCAGTTCTATGGCAGCGAGGAGGCCATCCAGCCAGTGCCGGAGCCGGCCACCCTGCTTGTCCTGGCCGTGGGAGGGCTGACGCTGCTCCGCCGCCGCCGGTAGCGCCCACGGCAAACGCCAGGAGCGACCTTGACTTTCCTGCCGCGTCGGATAACATGCTCATTGGTCTGCGCGCGTAGCTCAATTGGATAGAGCATCGGTCTACGGAACCGAAGGTTACTGGTTCGAGTCCAGTCGCGCGTGTTTGCTCTTGCCCTGGAGGTGTGCGGGGGAAAACCGAAGGTTACATCCTCCTTCGCCGGCATGCGCCGGCTACGGCGGACAGGGGTTCGAGCCCTGTCGCGCGTGTCGAAAGCAACTGAAGCCGGGATTGTGAGTTGCGATCACGCGCCTCGACGGCAGGGCGGCCGCGAGCCGAGGCCTGAGCCGCGTGCAGGCATACGGCTGCGAGGGTTCGGCAGGTTCCAACCGTGAAACGCATTTGCCGCACCCCAAGCAGAAAACCCCCCGTCTACCGCCACCAGCGCCGCCCGAACGGAGCCGACTTGGCCTTCGTCCAGATCGCTGGCCTGCGCCACTACCTCCGCGCGTGCGCCACGTCAGAGAGCCGCCAGCCCTACCGGCTCCTGGCCAGCACGATGTCAACGGGCTCGGCGGCCGCCGGCGATGTGCTCGAAATCGAATTCGACGCCGTCTCGGGCGCCGGGACGATGGGGAAGGGCGTCTTCGCCTATGTGGACCTCGAGGAGCATTGCGACTGATGGGCCGTGCCTCGAGGCGCGGATCACCGCGCCCGGCGAGGAGTGCCGGGAGCACATATCGGTCTCCTACGCCGATGCCGAGGAAAGAGGCTCTAATCGCGATGCATCGCGATTGGAGACCTCCTGCCGCGGCCAAGTCGCCGACGCTCCAAAGCTATGGCGACGGAGCGGCCATCGTCAAGGTGCCCGTGGCGGCGTACGTCGAGAAGGTCTACGAGGAAGGCGACTTCGCACAGTTGGGGATTGGGACATGAAGCCAGGTCCCCCAGGAGCAAGATGCCACGAGAGATACAGGCGGCCCTGTCTTCCAGCAAAACCCGAACATTTTCTTCCTCCTGAACGGAACGCCGCTATCCTGCGGGTGTGGGCCACGTGGCTGGACTGCGCATCTCGGCGGGGCTTGCGGCGCGATAGCCTTTCAGGAACAGGAGCAGGCCCATGAAACACAGCATCACCGTCGGCGGCGAGGAGCGGGTCATCGACATCCGTGCCATGGATGAGGATTTCATCGTCTTTCGCAAGATGTACGATCCGCCGCTCACTGCGCAGAACATCCGCACCTTCGGCCCTCATGATGACGTGGCGCAGCTGGAGGTCATCGAGGAGTTCTTCCGAAAGCAGATCCGCGCCCTGGGAAGCTGCATGATCCTCGCGTGGGAAGGGGACGGAGTGATCGGCAAGATGCACTTCACCACACGGGAGATGCACGAGGCCTTGGGTGGCCCCGAGCGGTGGAACTCATCCTCGTGCTACTGTGTCGATCATGCCGGGTTCGCCCCGGCAATCAAGAACCTGAGCGACGCGGAACTGACAAGCCTTCTGTCATCACCCAGCCGCACGCTTTGCGTCCTGTGCTTCAACGTGGGGCACTCGGACGAAAGGTACCACGGGCAGGGCATCGCCAAGGCCATGGTGAGGTACCTCAAGTCGTGGGCGCGCGAGCGGGGATGGCGGCGCATCGAGGCTCGATCCTGTCCCGACATCACCCCGACCAACGTCATCGGGGATTGGATGCTGCGCCGGAGTCCGCTGGAGCGGCTTGGGTTCTACGTTCTCAAAGAGATGCCGGCTTTTCCGAAAGAAGCGCAGGCTCGGCTGAAAGTCATCGAGGAGCTGGCGGCAGGGAAGAAGGAGCTGCCAGCCTGGGCGGCCTGGTACGGCCGGAACTTCTCACGTCTCCATGCCGACCCAGGCTGGAGATCTGAGTACGACAAGGACTACCTCATGGCGTGCGATCTGTAGCCAGCACGGTAATCAGGGAATTGGTGCAGCAAGTGAGTGTGCTCAGCAAGGTCCAGCCCGGCGATCCGCTGAAGATCCCCGCCGGGACGTTCAACACGCCTGCCCGCCGAAGCCTCTGGCGCAGGAGGGTCCGTGGACGCCGCCAATGACTTCCTCCGCCGGCAGCGCGACATAGCCCGCACGCCCGTGGCCGACAGGCCGCCCTTCGAGACGGTCCCGCTGGCCAGCGCCAGCGGCGCCGACCGCGGCGGCTTGGAGTACCCTTGGGTCCCCTACGCCGACGCCGAGGAAAGAGGCTCCAATCGCGATGCATCGCGATTGGAGACCTCCTGCCACGGCCAAGTCGCCGACGCTCCAAAGCTATGGCGACGGAGCGGCCATCGTCAAAAGGCCGTCGCGGTCTACATCGACAGGGTGTACAAGGAAGCCGGCTTTACGGGGCTGGGGATCGGGATGTGAACTGGACTTCCAGGCGTCAGGCGGGAGATACGACATGGCCAAGTGGACAACTATCATTGGGGCTCCTGCAATCCTCTTGGCAATTGCAGCGGGCCCGTGCGGAAGGCAAGCCCCGCGGCCGGGCTCGGCCTCAACCCAGGAGCTTGTCCTGGACCTGGGCAACAAGATCAGGATGAAGCTTCTGCTCATTCCACCCGGCGAGTTCGTCATGGGTAGCCCAGAGGACGAAAAGGGCCGATCAGACGATGAAGGCCCACAGCACGAGGTTACGATTACCAATCCCTTCTACATGGGCATCTACGAGGTGACGCAGGAACAGTACCAGCAGATTATGGGAACAAACCCCAGCGACCACAAGGGGCCGCGAAACCCGGTGGAAGGGGTTCTGTGGTGCGAGGCTATAGAGTTCTGCCAGAAACTTTCACAGAAGGTCGGCAAGACAGTGCGTCTGCCCGCAGAAGCGGAATGGGAATATGCCTGCCGCGCCGGCAGCCGGACCCCTTTCAACACTGGGCAGACGATCGGTTGGCATCAGGCCAACGTTGAGGCCCCACCGTGGGGGAAAACCAAGCGAGTAGGCAGTTTCAAACCCAATGGTTGGGGTCTGTATGACATGCACGGGAACGCGTGGGAGTGGTGCGCGGACCGGTACGGCCGTTATGCAGACGCGAAGGTTGTTAACCCGAAAGGGGCATCTTCGGGCAACGGGCGTGTTGCGCGCGGCGGCTATTATGGCGCGCTTCTGCAACACTGCCGTTCTGCTTCTCGCGCGCCTACTGATCCCAACTTCCGGCTCATTAGCATCGGGTTCCGTGTGGTCGTGGATCTGAAATAGTCCGTTACAGATCGCTCAAGGGATGCCCACGGATGGGCGACCCGCTGAAAAAGGTCAAGCCCGGCGACCCGTTGGCCATCCCGGCCGCGACGTTCAACACGCCTGCCCGCCGAAGCCTTTGGCGCAGGAGGGTTCGTGGACGCCGCGCAGGACTTTCTGCGCCGCCGGCGCGACATCGGTCGGCCGGAATCGGCCGGCCGGAATCCGGGGGCGGGGCGTGGGGTGTTGGGGCTGGCACGCGGGCCGCGTGAGGAGTACAACCTGGGGCAAGGCCGGCCTGGGGCTTGGCCGCCAAGCGGGGCGGCCGAGGCCGTTCGACGGACGGGCTACTGGCCCTTGGCGCTGTCGCCGTACGGGCCTTCCACGGCCATCTGCTGGTGCCGCCGCATCTGGAGCATCAGCTGCTGCTGGCGCTTCTGCTGTTCCAGAGCCATGGCCATGGCCAGGTTGCGGGCGAGCCGGGGGCTCCTCCGGCAGGTGATCGCGCTGGAGGCGGCGGCCTGCTCGGCGGGCGTGCCGCTGACCATCCGCCGGGCCAGCTCCCGGGCCGCCGGCACGCTGGCGCTCTCCGCCAGCTCCTGCGCGCTCATGCTGCCCACGTCCAGCGCGGGGGTGTTGGCCTGGGCGGCGTGGGGCTTGCCGCGGCAGAAGATCAGGCCGACGACGGCCGACAGCACGCACGCGCCCACAACAATGAGCAGATTGCGGGGCGGCTTCTTCGGGGCCGCGTCGTAAAGGATCGGCTGGAAGGTCTGTGCGGGCCCGCCGCTGTCAGGAGGCGCGTCCGCCCTGTCGGGCGCTTCATTCGGCTGGGGGATCTGCGTCATGGTCATGCTGGCTCCTTTTCTGTCCGCTGGACCCCCGGGCGGCCGGGCCGGCATCGCCAGGCGGGGGTCCTCGCCCACCCCCTCGTCGGCCGGAGCCGCCGCCGGCCCGGCACATAGGGGCAGTATAGGATTCGGTTTGGGCGCAGGCGCACCCCGGGTCGGCTCACCGGCCTGATCTGCTGGCGCGGCCGCGGGGCTACGTGAGCGTGTCGGCCATCCCCAGCCAGCGGGCGGCATTGCGCCACCAGAAGTCTTCCCGCAGGTCCTCCGGCAGCTCCAGCTCGCCCATCAGCCGCTCGTTCAGGGCGATCCAGACCGGCGGCTCGGGGTTGTCGGTGGCGAAGCACAGCTTGCGGAAGTGCGTCAGGGCCTGATTCTGCTGTGGGTCGGACATATCCGTCCCGGGCAGGGGGCGGAGCAACTTCCGCAGCATGGTTTCCCGAAACCTCGAGCCGCCCCCGCCGGAATACTCGCCGTAGAGGTTTTCGAAGAAGCGGATGAGGGTCAGGCCCATCTCGAACTCGGGATAGCCCAAATGGGCCATCATCATCCGCAAATCTGGAAATGCCCGCGCGATGGCGTCCAGCCGGGCGGGGCGCATCTTCTCGGTGGAGATGCCCACCTGGGGCCGGCCCGGCGTGTGCGAGAGGTAGCCGGTGTGGAACAGGATCGGCATGCCCAGCTCCTGGGCCTTCTCGTAGAGGCCGAAGTAGCGATCGTCGTCATAGGGCCAGGCCGGGCCGATGAACTTCAGGCCCGTGAACCCCTGCTGCTTGAACTGCTCGACCTTCTCGGGCCCGTCCACCGTCGGCCCCAACTCGACGTGGGCGAAGCCCAGCAGCAGGTCGGGATACTTCCGCAGCCAGCCCAGCACGCCCTGGTTGCCGTAGCGATCGGGGCCGTCGGTCGTTGAGCCGACCTGGATGCAGACCTTCACCAGCCCGCAGTCGCGCCACAGCCGCACCCGCTGGTCAATGTCCTGGTGCTTGTGGAGGTGCGTGTGGACGTTGATGATCCTCTGCGGCATCGCCCTTTCCCTCCGGCGGAATGTCCTTCGGGGCAACCCGCGGCCGGAGACGATGCCGCCGAACGCGCCCCGCGTGACCATCCGCCCACGACCGTCGTGGGCCGGCCGCGCGGCATTCTACCTCGGCCGAGCGCACCAGCCAGCCGGAATCCGGCCGCGGGCTTCGACTGTTGGGGCTGGCACGCGGGTGGCGCGGTGAGTACAACCTGGGGCAAGGCCGGCCTGGGGCCTGGCGGCCTAGGCGGGCCGGCGAACTGGAGCGGCAGCCATGCGGATGATCGTGCTATTGTGCCTGTTGTTGTTCCTGAGCCGGGAGGCGTGGTGCGCGGCGCATGGCCCGGCCAAGGAGCCGTACGAGGACCTGCCGGGTGACAAGGCCTGCCGGCACGTGGAGGCCATCAGCGGGAGCCCGCACGGTTACAAGATCGCGCTGCGCGGCACGGTGGACGGTACGATGACGCGGGGGCCGATCGGCTACGCGGCCTTCCGGCAGGGCTGGCAGCCCAACCGGTCGGTGCGGATCGAGAACGTCGGCGACAGCGACCTCCGCAATCCGCGGATCGTCGTGAACGGTCGGCGGGTGTGGTGGACGATCGAGGACGTCGTGGCCGACGCGACCCGGGGCGCCAAGACCCCGGCCGAGAGGGCCCGGGCCATCTGGGAGTTCTGCCGGCGGCACCGCTTCCACGCCTGCACCTGGGACGCCGAGTGCTACGACGCCCTGAAGGTGCTGCACGTGTACGGCTACACGCTGTGCGGCAACGAGGCGCACGTCATCAACGACCTGTGGAAGACGGCCGGCCTGAAGACGCGGCGGGGGTATCCCATCGGGCATTGCATCACCGAGGTGCTCTACGACGGGGCCTATCACCTGATGGACAGCGACGAGCACGTGATCTGCCTGGAGCGCGACAACCGCACGATCGCGTCCTGCGCCGACATCGTGCGGGATCACGACCTGGTCAAGCGGACGCATACGTACGGCATCCTGCGCGAAGACGGGCGAAAGACCGACGAGTTCTCGGCGTCGCTGTACGTGCACGAGGGCAAACGGCAAGGCGATTGGGGCTTCAACTGCCGGCACTCCATGGACCTCACGCTCCGGCCGGGAGAGTCCATCGAGCTCCGCTGGGACCACGTCGGCAAGCAGTACACCTCCGGCACGCCGCTGGAGAAAGGACGCCGGATGCGCGACGGCCAGGGCGACCTGTCGGCCTGGGGGCCGGCCGCCTACGACAACATGCGGAACGGCAAGATCCGCTACCGCCCCGATCTGACTCAGCCGGCCGCTCGGCGCGGGGCCGAATCGGTCGAAGGCGCCGTCTTCGCCCGCACGTCGGGCACGATCCGCCCGGCCGCCGCGGGCAAGCCGGCCAGGGTGACGTGGTGCTTCGCCAGCCCATACGTTTTCGTCGGCGGGGCAGCCGCCGCCACCGTCCGCCTGGGGCCAGGGGCGTCGGCCGAGTGGCGGTATTCGACGGACGGCAAGGCCTGGACCACGCTGGCGACCCTGGACAAGCCGGGCGAGGGCCCCGTCGGGGCGTCGCTGGACGAGGCGATCTCTCCGCGCGGCAAGCCGACGTATCGCTTCCGGCTGCAATTGGTGCTGCGCGGGGCGACGGCGAAGGACGTCTACTTCGAGCACGACATCCAGACCTCGGCCCTGGCGCTGCCGGAGCTGGAGGTGGGAACCAACCGGATCACCTACACCGATGCCAACGGCAGAGATCCCGGGCGCAAGGTCCGGATCACGCAGGAGTGGCTGGAGCGGACGTCGTGGCACCGGCCGGAAGCGCCGCCCCGGGCCGTGGCGCCCAAGGACGGGGCGACGGTGAGCGGTTCGCGGGTCACCTTCCAATGGCAGCCCGCCGCCGACCCCGACGGCGACAAGATCGTGGACTACCACTTCGAGCTGTCGGACCGGCGGGACCTCCGCTGGCCGCTCTCGCCCAACTTCGAGAAGCTCACCTCGCGGACGGCGTCCAAGGGCGGGCCTCAGTGGACCGTCCCGCAGGTCGGCCTGCTGAACCCCGACACGACCTACTACTGGCGCGTGCGGGCCCAGGACGACAAGGGCGTGTGGGGGCCGTGGAGCCGGGTGTTCCGCTTCCGGATCCAGGCCCCGGGCGTGCCCCTGGACGTGAAGCTGACCGCCGACGGAACGGGCGGATTCACGCTGGGCTGGCGGGCGAACCCCAAGGGCCGGCGGCCCGTGGCCTACAAGGTCTACGGCAGCGACGAGAAGGGCTTCTCGGCCAGCGACACCGAGTATACCGTGCACGTGGGCAAGGGCTTCGTGCGGAGCATGCAGGAGTATGAATCCAAGCCGGCCGACGGCCCCGACGCCGGGATGGTCAAGACCCCGGCCAACCTGATAGCCCGCGTGAAGGGCACCTCCCTGGGCGTGGTCGGCTTCGGCCTGACCCAGGCCAACACCAACAAGGCGTACTACCGGGTGGTGGCGATTGACTCCGCCGGCAACGAGAGCGGGCCGTCCGATTACGCGGAGGTGCCGCGGCCGCTGCCGGTGCTGCCGGCCGAGAGCGCGGCTAGGCTCGGCGCGCCGTATCGGCTGCGGCCCAAGGTGATTCGCTCCCTGGGCGACCTGCGCTGCCGGGCCAGCAAGCGATCATCCTATAACGCCGCCTTCTGGGACCGGGAGGAGGTCGCCTTTGCGGCGACGGGGCTGCCGACGGGGCTTCGCCTCGACGCCAAGACCGGCGAGATCTCGGGCACGCCCGCTCGGGCGGGGGTCTTCGCAATCAGGCTGACGGCCTCGGACCAGTTCGGAAAGAAACAGACGTCCTCGCTGAAGCTGGTCGTCGGCGAGTAGCGGGGGAGTTCTGCGAACGGCTTGCATGCCGCTGCCCAGGGCATCCCGTTGACGCGGCAAGCCCGCGTCCGCAGAATACCCGGGCCGTCCGGTCGCGTTCCAGGCGAGGACCCTCGCGGCGGCGAGCCCAGGAGGCCGGGATGAAAAGCAGGCCCAGGAAGGGCGTTTCCCTTGCCGCGCGTGCGGAGCGGATCCTCGCGCTGCCGGTGGCCCACCGGGTCAGCGCCCTGGGCGGCTACGGGCCCGGCGGGGAGGTGATCTACGAAGCCCACCCCCCGGGTTGCCCCTCGGTGCTGGTGGACAGCCAGGGCGACGCCACCGCCAGCTTCATGTCCAACGGGTCGGTGGACTTCCTGGTGAGGCTCCAGCAGGGCATGGACGTTCACGTGCTCGACGGCAGCTTCGACGCGGTGGAGAAGCGCGAGACCGGCGTGCCCTCGGCGAACGTCTGGCTGGGCGTGGGAAGAGGGTCGAAACGGCGCGTGGCCTCGCTGATCAACCCCGCGGCCAACCTCGGCCTGCCCGCCCGCTGGGTCCGCATCGTCAAGCTCGGCGACCCCGACCGGGCGATGTGGTTCTGCGCCGGCTTCGAGCTGGCCGGCGGCCTGGCGGTGGTCTCGGCCGTGCGATACGCGATGGTCACCACCCGGGCCGGACCCGCCCTGACGCGGGAGATCCATGTCCGGAACACAGGCCGGCGGACTCTGGCGGCGGAGCTGTGGACGTACTTCGGCCAGCACGGCACCCAGCGCTTCGCCTACAACAAGCAGCTCTGGTACGACAGCGGCCTGCCGGTGACGCCCTGGGAGACCGTGGTCGCCGCCCCCGTTCCCTACAGCCGGATCGTCCAGCTCAAGCGGATCTCCAGCGCCGGGCGGGGCGTTCGGCCGGCCGCCGCCACCTGCGACTACGCCACCTTCGTCGGCGACACGGCGGCGACGGCCCTGCTGCCGGAGTCC